>JBBRVT010000484.1:0-3465 GCA_038246615.1 Burkholderiales bacterium | reverse complement strand
GGGTGGCCGACTCCGCTCATGTCCCCCGCCCAAGGTCCGGGGGGACCTTGGGCTCCTCCTTTACTTCGCTGCGTCGGCCACCCCATGCCCGCGGCACACCTGCTGCTCGTTGCGCGCGATGCCCGAACGCTCCGCTGCTGGCGATCGGGACGGTGGGGCGCTCTGCGGAGCGAAGTAAAGGAGGAGCGGCGGGCGAAGCCCGCCGCGGGGGACATGAGCGCAGCAGAGTGCCCCACCGGCCCGATCACGCGCCAAGGCAGGCACGCGATGCACAACGAATGTCAGGTGCTGATCGACGGCCGCCCGCCTTGCACGCCGGTCGAGTGCCCGGTGAACCCGCGCAGCTGAGATGCGAATGGCCTTTGGCTGCCGACTGCAGGGTGCGGTCGAGCGAATGTCACAAGTACAGAACGGTACGGCGCACCACCGCACCGCACTGGCGCGCGCTGCTCGCCTCAGCGGCGGCGCAGCCGCCAGCCCACCACGCCCAGCCCGGCCAGCAGCAGCGCCACGCTGGCGGGCTCGGGCACGACGGCCACGCTGTAGCTGCCGAAGCCGGCCTGGCCCGCGTCGCTGCCGATCTCGTAGCCGACGTAGGCCTCGGCCAGGCTCAGGAAGCCGGGGATGAAGGCGATGCGCGGGCGCATTGCTGGGTCGGCGGCGTCGGCATCGACATAGCTCAGGCCCAGGAATGCGCCGTCGAAGTACACAGCCACCGGGGTGGCATCGGCCGAGGCCAGGGTGTAGCTCTCGCCGGCCAGCAGCAGGCTGAAGCCGGTCAGCGGCAGGTCGCCCTCGAAGCCGGACATCACCAGGCTGTCATCGAAGTCGAAGCTGCCCGCGAAGGGGGTGCCGACCAGCGGGCCGTCGTCGAGTTGGCCGCTGAAGGTGTAGCTGACGGCGCCGGCCGCGGCGGGGGCCAGCAGCAGGGCCGCTGCAAGGGCAAAACCCGCGGCTGAAGTGGCAACAGCAGTGGCAACAGAAGTGCCGACAGAAGTGGCGGCAGTCGACGCGGCCAGGGTGGTGATTTGCTTGCGCATGGGATGTTCCGGTGCGAGCCGCGGCTCAGTACATGAAGTTCTGCAGGCTCATCACCGCAGCGCAGTTCTGGCCTTGCAGCAGCGCCAGCACGCGCGACGGCTGAGGCCCGGCGCTGCCGTCGCTGTCGATGCCGACGACGGCGCCGCCGCGGCCGGCGCTGCAGGTGATGTGGCCCGAGGCGATGGGGTTGGCCAGCGCCGCACGGCCGATGCTGCGAAGGACATTGCGCACCACGATCTTGTCGCTGCCGACCGCGAAGTCGGTGATGGTGTCGCCGCCTTCCAACACGCTGTTGAAGGCGAACAGGTCGGCGCCCGCGCCGCCTGTCGTGCGGTCGGCGCCCGGCCCGCCAGTCAGGATGTCGTCACCCGGCGAGCCCATCAGCACGTCGGCGCCAGCCGTGCCGTTGACAGTCTTGTAGATGTTCAAGCCCACCAGCGCCGGGTCGTGGTCGCTGGACCGATACGGCGTGCTGCCGTCGTACGGGTCGGCCGGGCACAACAGGCCGCCGCAGGTCACGGCCGGAGCCTTGAATTCGAGGTTGTAGTCGTGCGCCACCTGCTCGTCGGCGTTGATCTGCCAGGCCTTCGCGAACGTCACCTTCGGCGAAAGAGTGCTGCTCGTCAGGGCGTGGTCCAACCGCCCCGACACGCCGTCGAAGATGTAGGTGTAGGCGAAGGGGCTGAAGCGCAACAGCTGATCGACCCAGCCGGCCGAGGTCAAGGCGAAGATCGGGTCTTCCTGGCCATAGCTGTTCAGGTCGCCGACGATCAGTGAGTCCGTCGTGCCACCGGCGGTCTGCACCGTTCCGACCCAGGTCTTCAGGCGCTCGGCCTGTGCCAGCCGCGTCGCGTTCCAGCAGCCCTGGCCGTCGCCCTGGTCGGCGTCGGGGCCGGGGCTGCCGGGGCAGCTGCCCTTGCTCTTCAGGTGGTTGACGACCAGCGAGAAGCGCTCACCGTTGGCGGCCTGGAAGGTCTGCGCCAGCGTCGGGCGGTTGTTGACCGGGTCGGCGTCGCTCATCGCCGCGCCCACCAACCCGAGCCGGGCCGGCTTGTACAGGATGGCGAGCTTGATCGCGTCGGTGCCCGTGAACGCAGGGTCGGCCACGGCGGCCCAGGTGGGGCTGCCGACGAAGGCGTTCAACGCGGCGACCAGGTTGTCCGTCGCCGCGGCGCTGTTCTGGATCTCCATCAGGCCCACCGCATCGGCATTCAGGCCCGCCAGTGCGCGCACGATCTTGGCCTGCTGGCGCAGGAACTCGTCGTTGTTGTTGGCGCCGCGGCAGTTGCCGGCGCTGGTGCTGGCGCCCAGGGTGCAGCCTTGCCCGACCTGACCGCTGGCCGTCTGGCCGTTGGTGAAGGTGGTGAAGTAGTTCAGCACGTTCATGGCCGCCACGCGCATGTTGCCGCCCACCGCCGGTGGTTCCGGCGGGCGCGGGTTGCTGGCGACGAAGACCGGCATGGCCGTCGGGTGCAGTCGGTACAGGCCGAAGCTGCTGGAACTGGCCGTGGCCAGGCCGAAGTCGAGCACCCCCGTCAGGCCGCTGACGGTGTCGCCGGCGCGCGGCAGGATGCCGCCGCTGAAATAGGGCGTGGGATCGGGGTTCTGCAGCGAACTGCCGTCGTCCAGCAGCAGGCGGCTGCGCGCCTGCAGGTCGGCCAGCTCGACCGCTTGCGGACCCGGGCGGAAGCGGTTGGTCGGGTTCTCGTGACGGCCGCCCGCGCCCAGCGTGAGCTGGCCGAAGCGCGCCTGGAAGAAGTTCTGCTGCACCGTCAGCGTGGTGTTGATCCGCACCAGCATGCCTTCGAAGCGCTCGAAATTGTCGCCCGCGGCCAGCGGCAGCGTGATGACGGCAGCCGCTATGGCCGCGCCGCTGCCCGTCAGCGTGACGGTGCTGGGGTTGGCGATCTGCGTCAGCGGCGTGGCCGCAGTGCCGGCGCCGGTCGAGAACTCGGCCACCGCCCCGGTCACTTGCACCAGGTTGCCGACCAGCACGGCCGAGAAGGCGGCGCTGCCGGTGAAAACGAACAAGCCGTCCGAGGTGCCCGGGTTGCCGTCACCCGCGGCGTCCTGGATGAAGAAGCCGTTGCTGTTGATCTTGGTCACCACACCGCTGGTGATGACGGTCTGGCCGGCCAGCGGGCTGGTCGCACCGCTGCCCTGGATGGCGGGGATGGTGGCGGCCTGCGCCTCGGGCGGCGGCGGGGGCGGCGCTTCCTCAGGCCCTGGCGGGTTGCAGAGGGCCACGACCGTTGCGCCGTTGCGCGGCGTGGGTGCGGTGATGGTGAAGTCGAGGCTGTTGTTGTTGGTGTCGGTGCAGCCACCCACGTTGCGCAGTGCGGCCGTGGCGTTGGCGGTGGCCGGGGTGGGCGAACCCTCGATTTGCGAGGCTGCGCCGTAGCCGACCGCGTCGGCCAGGTCGCC
>JBBRVT010000483.1:0-3501 GCA_038246615.1 Burkholderiales bacterium | reverse complement strand
GATGAGGAAACTTGGGAGCGGCCCGGCGTTTCCTCATGAGCAGCCCCCAGACCTGCCGCTACTCGTCAGGCCCCCCGAGGGGGGATGAGGAAACTTGGGAGCGGCCCGGCGTTTCCTCATGAGCAGCCCCCAGACCTGCCGCTTCGCGTCAGGCCCCCCGAGGGGGATGAGGAAACTTGGGAGCGGCCCGGCGTTTCCTCATGAGCCCTTTCCAGCGCAAGGCATTCACCTGATGAGCGACGACGACCACGACGACCGATCCACTGCCGTGCGCACCCGGGGCCCCGAGCTCGCGGTGGCCGGCTTCCTGTTCGGCATCGCCCTGCTGGTGATCACCGACAGCCTGCGGGTGGGCATCGGCTGGGCTGACGATGGCCCGCGTGCCGGCTACTTTCCGTTCTACATCGGCCTGCTGCTGGCTGCGTCGAGCGGCTGGATCCTGTTGAGCCAGCTGCGCACCTGGTCGTCCGACAACGGGGAATTCGCCACCCGCAAGCAGATCGGCCTGGTGGTCTCGGTGCTGGTGCCGGTGGTGCTGTACGTGGCGCTGATCTTCGCCATCGGCATCTACATCGCGTCGGCGGCGCTGATCGCCTACTTCATGTTCCGGCACGGCAAGTACAAGCCGCTGATCGCGCTGCCGGTGGCCATCGGCGTGCCGCTGTTCTTCTTTGCGGTATTCGAGAAGTGGTTCCTGGTGCCCTTGCCCAAGGGCCCGCTCGAGCGATTCCTCGGGCTTTGACGGAACCGCACCATGGAAGCACTCGGCAACCTCGCGCACGGCTTCAGCATCGCGCTCACGCTGCCCAACATCGGCTTCATGTTCATCGGCATCATCCTGGGGGTGTTGATCGGCGTGCTGCCCGGCCTGGGCGGTGCCAACGGCATCGCCATCCTGCTGCCGCTCACCTTCAGCATGAATCCCACCTCGGCGATCATCATGCTCAGCTGTATCTACTGGGGTGCGCTGTTCGGCGGGGCGATCACGTCCATCCTGTTCAACATCCCCGGAGAGCCCTGGAGCGTGGCCACCACCTTCGACGGCTACCCGATGGCCCAGCAGGGCAAGGCCGCCCAGGCGCTCACTGCCGCCTTCACCAGCAGCTTTGTCGGCGCGCTGTTCGCGGTGCTGCTGATCACCTTCCTGGCGCCGCTGCTGGCCAGGTTCGCGCTGAAGTTCGGCCCGGCCGAATTCTTCGCGGTGCAGTTGCTCACCTTCGCCAGCTTCGTGGGCATGAGCAAGGAGCCAGCGGCCAAGACCCTGGCCGCGATGATGCTGGGCTTTGCGCTGGCCGCCGTGGGCATGGACACCGTCACCGGCACGCTGCGCATGACCTACGACCAGCCGGTGATGCTGAAGGGCTTCGACTTCCTGATCGCGGTGATCGGCCTGTTCGGCATCGGCGAGATCCTGCTCACCATGGAAGAAGGCCTGGCCTTCAAGGGCAAATCGGCGCGCATCAGCAGCCGTGTGGTCTGGAACACCTGGCGCGAGATGCTGAAGCACTGGAAGACCTTTCTGCGCAGCACCGCCATCGGCTGCTGGATGGGCATCACCCCCGGCGGCGCCACGCCGGCGTCCTTCATGAGCTACGGCATGGCGCGGCGCATGTCCAGGCACCCGGAGCGTTTCGGCAAGGGCGACATCCAGGGCGTGATCGCGCCCGAGACCGCAGCGCATGCCGCCGGCACCAGCGCACTGCTGCCGATGCTCACACTCGGCATCCCCGGCTCACCCACGGCAGCGGTGCTGCTGGGCGGCCTGCTGATCTGGGGCCTGCAGCCCGGGCCGATGCTGTTCGTCGAGCAAAAGGACTTCGTCTGGGGCCTGATCGCCAGCATGTACCTGGGCAACGTCGTCGGCCTGATCGTCGTGCTGACCACCGTGCCCTGGTGGGCCGCCATCCTGCGCATTCCGTTCAGTGTGATCGCACCGGTGATCATCGTCATCTGCGCCATCGGCGCTTACACCGTGAACAGCTCGATGTTCGACGTGGTGCTGATGATGGTGTTCGGCGTGCTGGGCTACCTGTTCAAGAAGCTGAAGTACCCGCTGGCGCCGCTGGTGCTGGCCCTGGTGCTGGGCGACATGGCCGAGGCCAGCTTCCGCCAGTCGATGCTGCTGAGCCAGGGCAGCCTGGCCATCTTCTGGAGCAACCCGCTGGTGGGCAGCATCATGGCCCTGGCCATGCTGATGCTGCTGTGGCCGCTGTGGGGCGTGGCCAAGCGCATCGTGGCCCGGCGTGAAGGCGGCGCCTTCAGCTGATTGATTTGATCTGAAAGAGCAGCGATGAAGTTTGCAGTGGTGGGCGCCGGTGCGATCGGCGGGTATCTGGGGGCCAGGCTGGCAATCGCGGGAGAAGACGTCACCTTCATCGCCCGCAACCGCAACCTGGCGGCGATCAACGCCAACGGCTTCAGGCTGATCAACGAGGACGGCAGTGAACAGCACGCCACCACCGTGCGCGCGGTGCAGGCCATGGCCGACGCCGGCCCGCAGGACGTGGTGCTGCTGGCCGTCAAGGCCCACCAGGTGATCGACCTGCTGCCCGACCTGCGTGCGCTGTTCCACCCGGATGGCGGCCCGCAGACACTGCTGGTGACGATGACCAACGGCATCCCCTGGTGGTACTTCCAGCGCCTGGGCGGCGAACACGACGGCCGCCGTCTCGACAGTGTCGACCCGGGCGGCAAGCTGGCCGCTGCGATCGAGCCTGAGCGCATCATCGGCAGCATCGTCTACCCTGCGGCCGAACTGCTGGAGCCCGGCGTGGTGAAGGTGATCGAAGGCAACCGCTTCACGATCGGCGAACTGACCGGCGAGCGCACCGACCGCATCGACGCGCTGTCGAAGGCGTTGATCGGTGCCGGCTTCAAGGCGCCGGTGAGCAAGGACATCCGCAGCGAGCTGTGGGTCAAGCTGTGGGGCAACCTGAGCTTCAACCCGATCAGCGCGCTCACGCATGCCACGCTGGAAGACATCTGCCGCTTCCCCGCCAGCCGGGCGTTGGCCGCCGGCATGATGGCCGAGGCCCAGCGGGTCGCCGAGGCATTGGGCGTGCGCTTTCGCATCAGCCTGGATCAGCGCATCGCCGGCGCCGAGGCGGTGGGCGCGCACAAGACCAGCATGCTGCAGGACGTGGAAGCCGGCCGGCCGCCAGAGATCGCCGCACTGGTGGGCGCGGTGGCCGAACTGGGCCGCATCACCGGCGTGGCGACGCCGATGGTCGATGCCATCCACGCTGCGGTGCAGTTGCTGGCGCACACGCTCGCCACACAACACGCCCGGGTGGGGCTGCAGCCGGCCTGAAGGCTCGGCCGGCGGCTTCAGCCGTAGGTGTTGGCCAGCGTGCCGATGCCCTCGACCACCACCTGCACCTCGGTGCCCGGCTTCATCGGCATGGCGCCCAGCGAGGTGCCGCACAGGATCACGTCGCCCGGCTGCAGCGTGATGTCGTGCGAGATGCGTGACACCAGCTCCGCCGGGCTGAAGAACATGTC
>JBBRVT010000482.1:0-3502 GCA_038246615.1 Burkholderiales bacterium | reverse complement strand
GGCCTCCGGCGCCAGCCGCACCTTCACGTCGTAGGTCTGATCGTTGGCGGCGCGCCAGTCGCCCACCGTCTGGCCGGCCAGCAGCGCGCGCAAGGTGTTGGTGATGCTGCCCACCGACAGGCCCAGGTCGCTGGCGGCGTCCCGCTTCACGTCCACCACCACGGTGGGCTTGGGCGGCTTCATGCTGGTGTCCAGGTCGACCAGGCCGGGCACCACCACCAGCTTCGCCATCAGCGCGGCCGTCAGGCGTTGCAGCTCGGCGATGTCGCTGCCCTGGATCGACAGCGAGATCGGCTTGCCGCCGCCGATGGCGTCCAGCAGCCCGACATGGGTGACGGTGATGCCGGCCACCTGGCGCAGGCGCTCGCGCAGCGGCACCGACATCTGGTCGACGCTGCGGCTGCGGTCCTTGCGGTCGACCAGGCGCACGAACACGCTGGCGTAGTTGCGCCCTGCGGCATTGCCGGTGTTGATGGTGGTGAGCGTGTAGCGCACCTCGGGCAGTTCGCGCAGGATGGCGTCGACCTGCCGCGCCCGCGCCTCGGTGGTGGCCAGGCTGCTGCCCACCGGGGTGTAGAACTGGATGCTGGTCTCGCTGAAATCGGCCTTGGGCACGAACTCGGTGCCCAGGCGCGGCAGCAGCACCAGCGCTGCCACCAGCGACGCGACGGCGATCAGCACGGTGACGCCCTTGTGCACCAGCGACCAGCGCAGCGCAGCCACATAGACGTCGCCCAGCCGGTGCGACGCGCGGTCGACCCAGTGGGTGACGCGGCCCAGGGTGTGGTCGTACAGCCCCTTGGGTTGGAAGGGCTTGCCGGCTTGCCGGTCCATGTCGCGGTCGATCGCCGGGTCGTGCCAGACAGAGCTGAGCATCGGGTCGAGCGTGAAGCTGACGAACATCGAGATCAGCACCGCCGCCACGATGGTGATGCCGAACTCATGGAAGAACTTGCCGATGATGCCGCTCATGAAGCCGATCGGCAGGAACACCGCCACGATGCTCAGCGTGGTGGCCAGCACCGCCAGGCCGATCTCGTTGGTGCCGGCCAGCGCCGCCTCATGCGCACTCTTGCCCATCTGCACATGGCGCACGATGTTCTCGCGCACCACGATGGCGTCGTCGATCAGCAGGCCGACGCACAGGCTCATCGCCATCAGCGTGATCATGTTGATCGAGAAGCCGAACAGCTGCATGAACAGGAAGGTGCCGATCAGCGCGATCGGCAGCGTCAGCCCGGTGATGACGGTCGAGCGCCAGCTGTTGAGGAACAGGAAGACGATGCCCACAGTAAGCAGCGCGCCCTCGAACAGCGTGCGCTTGACATTGGCCACCGACACACGGATGGGCCGCGAGCCGTCGCGCACCACCTCCAGCGCCACGCCCGGTGGCAGCCGGGGCTGGAGCTGTTCGACCGCCCGCAGCAGGCCGTCGACCACGTCGATGGTGTTCTCGCCCTGGCTCTTCTTCACCTCCAGCGCCAGCATGCGCCGGCCGTTGTAGAGCGCCAGGGTTTCCACTTCCTCCGGCCCGTCGACCACCTGGGCCAGCTGCTGCAGCTTGACCGGGTTGCCGCCCCGTCGCGCCACGACCAGCTGGTTCAGTTCGTCCGGCCGCTTCACCCGGCCGTCGATCTGCACCGTGCGCTCGGCCTCGGCCGAACGCAGGCTGCCGGCCGGCAGGTCCTGGTTCTCGGTGCGCACTGCGGCCATCACCGCTTCCACGCCCACGCCGTAGGCCTCCAGCGCGGCCGGCTTGAGATACACGTTGATCTCGCGCTTGACCCCGCCCACCAGCGCCACCGACCCCACGCCGCGGGTGTTCTCCAGCCGCTTCTTGACCACCTGGTCGGCGAAGGTGGTCAGCGCCTGCACGCTGACACTGGCGTCGGGCGAAGTGACGGCCAGCGAGAAGATCGGCACGCTGGCCGGGTCGAAGCGCGAGACGCGTGAATCCTTCACCTCGTCGCGCAGCGTGGGCTTGATCAGCGCCAGCTTCTCGCGCACGTCGTCGGCCGCCCGCCGGCCGTCCATGTCGAGGTTGAACTGCACGATGACGACCGACGCGCCTTCATAGCTGCGCGAGTACAGCTGATTGATGCCGGCGATGGTGTTGATCGATTCCTCGATCTTCCTGGTCACCTCGCTTTCCACCACCTCCGGCGCGGCACCGGGGTACTCGGTCTGCACCACCACGGTGGGAAAGTCGATGTCGGGAAACTGGTCGACCTTCAGCCGCTGGTAAGAGAACAGCCCCAGCACCACGAAGGCGAGCATCACCATCACGGCCATGACCGGGTTGCCGATGGAGACGCGGGTGAACCACATCGTGGGGGCCGATCAGCGCGACGCCGCGGATGCAGGCAGCTTCAGCCGCACGCCGTCGGCCACCAGGCCGGCGCTGGCGGCCAGCACCCGGTCGCCGGCGTCCAGGCCGCTGCGCACCTCCACCCAGTCACCGCCGCCGGCGGCTGCCTGCAGCGGGCGGCCCTGCGCGCCGAGCGTCAGCACGCGGCGCTCGGCACGGCCGTCGCGCAGGCGGATCGCATAGGGCTGGGCCTGGTCCGTGCGCACCGCCGACAGCGGGATGGCCAGCGCCGTGGTCTGCCCCAGTTCCACGCTGCCGCGCGCAAACAGGCCGTGGCGCAGCCCGGGGTGCGGCGCCACCGCCAGATAGGCCGACACCGTGCGGGCGCCCGCGCTGGCGCTCGGGTTGATGCGCACCACCGTGGCAGCCACCTCGGTGCTGCTGCCGTCCAGCAGCAGGCTGGCCTTGGCGCCCAGCTGCAGGCCGGCCAGGTCCTGCGGCGCGATGGCGGCGTCCAGTTCGATGCGGGAGAGGTCGACGATCTCGACGATGCGCGCGTCCAGCGGCAGGCGCTCGCCGGGCTGGGCCAGGCGCTGGGCCACCAGGCCGCTGATCGGCGCCACCAGCGTGGCGTCGGCCCGGCTCTTGCGCGCCAGCTCCACCGCCGCCAGGGCCGCCTGCAGCGTGGCCTGGGCGCCGGTCTCGCTGCTGACCGACGTGTCGAGCGCGGTGGGCGAGATGAAGCCCTGCGCCACCAGGGCCTTGTTGTTGGCCAGCTGGCGCTGGGCGATCTCCAGCTGCGCCCGCGCTGCCGCCGCCTGCTGCTCGGCCTGGCGCACGCGCCAGTCGAACTCGGTGGCATCGAGCTGGCCGATCACCTGGCCGGCACGCACCGCGTCGCCCTCGCGCACCGTCAGCGTCTTCAGCTCGGCCGCCACCCGGGCCTTGACGAAGGCACTGTTGACCGCCTTCAGACTGCCGGAGATTTCTAGCCGGCGGCTCAGGGTGGTGCGCTCCACCAGCAGCAGGTCCGGCGCGCCCAGCTCCAGTTGCGGCGCTGCGCTGGCCGCAGCGACAACCGGCGCAGCCGCGTCGCCGCCCGACTTGGCGCGCAGCCGCAGGCCCAGCAGCACCACGGCGGCCAGCACCAGCACCACGATCACCCAGCGCAGCCAGGGCTTCTTCCTGTGTTCG
>JBBRVT010000481.1:0-3529 GCA_038246615.1 Burkholderiales bacterium | reverse complement strand
GCGGCGGCATGACGGCGGTGGACGCGGCGGTGCAGAGCAAACTGCTGGGCGCCGAGCAGGTGCACATGGTCTACCGCCGCGGGCCGGCCACCATGGGCGCCAGCCATGCCGAGCAGGACTGGGCGCAGACCCACGGCATCAGCATCCACCACTGGCTGGTGCCCGAGGCGCTGCTGCCCGGCAGCGGCATTGCGCAGGGCCATGTGGCGGCCGTGCGCTTCGAACGCCAGGTGCTGATGGACGGCCGCCTGCAGCCCACCGGCCTGCACGAGACCCTGGCCGCCGACATGGTGCTGAAAGCCATCGGCCAGAAGCTGGACAGCGCCCTGCTCGCCGGCTGCGGCCTCACGCTGCGCGAGGGCCGGGTGGTGGCCGACGACGACGGCCGCACCGGCGTGCCCGGCCTGTATGCGGGCGGCGACTGCCGCCTGGGCGGGCGCGACCTGACAGTGGAAGCGGTGGAGGACGGCAAGCGTGCCGCGCATGCCATACACGCGGCGATCCACACCCAACTCATTGCCTGACGGGAGAACACCATGGCCGACCTGCGCAACACCTTTGCCGGCATCAGCAGCCCCAACCCGTTCTGGCTGGCCAGCGCGCCGCCCACCGACAAGGCCACCAACGTGCACCGCGCCTTCGAGGCCGGCTGGGGCGGCGTGGTCTGGAAGACGCTGGGCGAAGACGGCCCGCCGGTGGTCAACGTGAACGGCCCGCGCTACGGCGCCCTGCTCACGCCCGACCGCAAGCTGCTGGGCTTCAACAACATCGAACTGATCACCGACCGGCCGCTGCAGCTCAACCTCGACGAGATCCGCGCTGTCAAGCGCGCCTGGCCCGACCGCGCCATGGTGGTGAGCCTGATGGTGCCGTGCACCGAAAGCGCCTGGAAGGCGATCTTGCCGATGGTCGAAGACACCGGCTGCGACGGCGTGGAGCTCAACTTCGGCTGCCCGCACGGCATGAGCGAGCGCGGCATGGGCGCAGCCGTGGGCCAGGTGCCCGCGTACATCGAAATGGTCACGCGCTGGTGCAAGCAGTACAGCCGCCTGCCGGTGATCGTGAAGCTGACGCCCAACATCACCGACATCCGCCTGCCCGCCGCTGCGGCCAGGCGCGGCGGGGCCGATGCGGTGAGCCTGATCAACACCGTCAATTCCATCATCGGTGTCGACCCCGACACCCTGCAGATGAGCCCGGTCACCGGCGGCATGGGCAGCCACGGCGGCTACTGCGGCCCGGCGGTCAAACCCATTGCGCTGAACATGGTGGCCGAGATCGGCCGGTCGGCCGAAACCGCCGGCATCCCCATCTCGGGCATCGGCGGTGTGGGCAACTGGCGCGACGCGCTGGACTACATCGCCCTGGGCGCCGGCAACGTGCAGGTGTGCACCGCCGCCATGGTGTATGGCTTCAAGATCGTGCAGGAGATGGAAAGCGGCCTGGCCAACTGGATGGACGACAAGGGCTTTCGCACCATCGACGACTTCCGCGGCCGCGCCCTGCCCACGGTGACCGACTGGCAATACCTGAACCTCAACGCCGTCAGCAAGGCGGTGATCGACCAGGACAAGTGCATTGCATGCGGCCGCTGCCACATCGCCTGCGAGGACACCTCGCACCAGGCCATCACCGCAATGAAGGGCGGCCAGCGCCACTTCGAGGTGAAGGAGGACGAATGCGTGGGCTGCAACCTGTGCGTGGTGGTGTGCCCCGTACCCGAGTGCATCACGCTGCGCACGCTGGCACCCGGCGAGGTGGACGCCCGCACCGGCCAGGCCGTGGTGGCCGCACCAGCCAACTGGACCACCCACCCGAACAACCCGATGCGCCAAACGGTGCCGGCTTGACGGGCCACCAGCCTCGCCGCACCATCGCCAGTCTCGAAACCAGGAGCCCTGCATGAAACCCCTGCTGATCCGTGGCGGCACGGTCGTCAACGCCGACCGTGAATTCCGCGCCGACGTGCTGTGTGAAGACGGCCTGATCACCGCCGTGGGCACCAACCTGGCCACGCCCGCCGGCTGCGAGACGCTCGACGCCGGTGGCCGCTACGTGCTGCCCGGCGGCATCGACCCGCACACCCACATGCAGCTGCCCTTCATGGGCACCGTCACGCGCGATGACTTCTTCAGCGGCACGGCCGCCGCCATGGCCGGCGGCACCACCACCATCATCGACTTCGTGATCCCTGATCCGCAGGAGCCGCTGATCGACGCCTACCGCAAGTGGCGCGGCTGGTCCGAGAAATCGGCCGGCGACTACAGCTTCCATGTCGCCGTCACCTGGTGGGACGAATCGGTGCACCGCGACATGGGCACCCTGGTGCATGACGAAGGCGTGAACAGCTTCAAGCACTTCATGGCCTACAAGAACGCCATCATGTGCGACGACGAGACGCTGGTGAACAGCTTCCGCCGCGCGCTGGAGCTGGGCGCCATGCCCACGGTGCATGCCGAAAACGGCGAGCTGGTGTACCTGCTGCAGGCCGAGATGAAGGCCAAGGGCATCTTCGGCCCCGAGGCCCACCCGCTGAGCCGCCCGCCGGCGGTGGAGGCCGAGGCAGCCCAGCGCGCCATCGCCATCGCCGACGTGCTGAACGTGCCGATCTACGTGGTGCATGTGAGTTGCGCCGAGAGCGCCGCCGCCATTGCCGCCGCCCGCGCCCGCGGCCAGCGGGTGTACGGCGAGGTGCTGGCCGGCCACCTGGTGCTCGACGACAGCGTCTACCGCAACCCCAGCTTCGAATTCGCCGCCGGCCACGTGATGAGCCCGCCCTTCCGCGCCAAGGGCCACAGCGACATGCTGTGGCGCGGCCTGCAGGCCGGCTACCTGCATACCACCGCCACCGACCACTGCACCTTCTGCGCCGAGCAGAAGGCCGCCGGCCGCAACGACTTCAGCCTGATCCCCAACGGCTGCGGCGGCGTGGAAGAGCGCATGGCCATTCTTTGGCATGAAGGCGTGAACGGCGGCCGGCTGACACCCAGCGAGTTCGTCGCCGTCACCTCGGCCAACGCGGCCAGGCTGTTCAACATCTACCCGAAGAAGGGCTGCATCGCCGTGGGCGCCGACGCCGACATCGTGCTGTGGGACGCGCAGGCCACCAGGACCCTGTCGGTCAAGACACAGAGGAGCCTGGGCGACTTTAATGTCTTCGAAGGCCGCACCGTGCAGGGCCAGCCCACCCACACGCTGAGCCATGGCGTCGTGGTGTATGCCGACGGCGACCTGCGCGCGGTGCGCGGCGCCGGCCAGTATGTGAAGCGGCCGCCGTTTGCGCCGCAGTTTGCGCCGCTGGCGCGCAAGGCGGCGCTGGAAGCGCCGGTGGCCGTCGAACGCTGAACGCTGAGCACCCCCTTCCGGAGAACCCAATGGACATGAAAGCCACCCCCCTGACCGAGAAGATCGCCGGCCTGCGTGTGAACGGTGAACGGCTGTGGAGCAGCCTGATGGAGCTGGCCCGGATCGGCGCCACGGCCAAGGGCGGCGTGTGCCGCCTGACGCTGACCGACCTGGACAAGCAGGG
>JBBRVT010000480.1:0-3537 GCA_038246615.1 Burkholderiales bacterium | reverse complement strand
GCTGCCGATGCGGCGCTGCGATTCATCCCACCAGCGCTGCCAGGTGGCTTCCAGCGCCGCGCGGGGCACCAGGTCTTCAGCGCCGGCCGGGCTGAAGATGGCGGTGCTGGAGCTGGCGTCGAAATCTCCCAGCTCTGCTGCGCCGGGCAGGTACGGAATGCGGTGCTGCGCCATGGCGGTGGCCAGCGACGCCCCCAGCTCCTGGCGGAATTCCGCATGCTGGGCTGCCAGCTCGGCGGCGCGCGCGCCCAGGCCCAGCGCTGCGGCCAGTGCCTGCGCGTCGCGCCAGCCGGCCAGGGCCCAGAAGTTGTCCCAGTAGCTGTGCATCGGCTTGGCCGAATAGCCCTCGTGGCTGATCGACGCGGGCATGGTGCCCCAGAACGCTTCGTTGCCCGGCTGGCGGTTGGCAGCTGTGCGCTCGCTCTGGCGCAGCTGTTCCTGGTAGCGGGCAGCAGCGTCCACCTGCGGCCACAGCCGCTGCAGCAGGGCGCGGTCGCCGGTGTGGCGCCACAGCTCGGCCACGCTGTAGATGAACTGGCCGTGGCTGTCGTTCTCGGCCACCGGGTCGGCGCCTCGGGCGTCGACGCAGCAGGGCACCTTGCCGTTGGCAAACAGGTGGCCGGCATACCAGGTGACGAAGTCGCGCGCCGCGTCCACTTCGCCCATGCGCAGCAGGCCGGCCACCATCATGGCGCCGTCGCGCACCCAGCTGCGGGCATAGCTGCGGGTGCCCGGCTGCAGGGCGGGGCCGTCACGCGACATCAGGATGTGCGACACCCCGGCGCGCAGGCTGTCGTGCAGCCACTGCGCCTGCGGCGGCAGGCTGAACTGCAGCTTGTTGAGCCGGTCGTGCCAGGCGGCGGCCACCGCGTCCAGCCGGGCTGCCGCTGCCGCGCCGTCGCGTGGGGGCAGCGGCTGGCCGGCCAGCGGCAGCACCAGCGTGATGGTGCGCGCCTCGCCGGGCGCCAGGTCCATGGGCCAGTCCAGGCGCGCACTGGCCAGGCCTTGCCGGTCGGCCAGCTGGCGCAGCGGTGCGGCGCCCGGGCCCAGCACATCGGCCTGGTCGAAGCCGGCAGCCTGCACGCTGGCCGGTGCGTCCAGCGCCTGCAGCCAGGGCCGGCCATTGACGAGCAGCCTGCGGCCCTGCCACTGCAGCTGGCGCACGGCCGCCACGCCGCCGGGGGTATTGAGAAACTGCTGCGGCGGGTTCACCTGCCAGGGCCGCAGCAGCAGCGCCAGGGTCAGGCGCTGCGGCCGGTCGGTCGGGTTGCGCAGCGTGTAGCGCAGGATCAGCTGGGCATGCTGGTGGTTGCCATCGGCGCCGGCCTCGACCGTCAGGCCGAAGGCCGGGTGGCGCCAATCCACCACGGGCAGCGGCAGATGGCCCTGGCGCAGCGTGGTCTGGCGTTCGCCGTCTGCCTGCACCTCGGCCCAGCCCAGCACCTGGCCCTGGGCGCCCAGCACCACCGGCTCCAGCGACGGCCCGCCCCGCTGCGGCTCCACCGCGCCGTCTTCGGAGAGCAGCGCTGCACTGGCGCCGCCGCCGTCGGTGCCCACCAGGGTCCAGTAGTTCTGCTCACCGTGCAGCGCGCGGGGGTGGTGGCTGCGCGGCGCCTGCGCGGCGAGCGCCGCCAGCATGGCGTTGCGGTCGGGCCAGTCGGCCGGCGACAGTGCGCGCAGTTCCAGCGCCCGGCTGGCACCGGTGATGCGGATGTGGCGCGCTGCGCTGTCGGGCAGCCACAGCGCCTGCCAGTCGCGCGCCCCGGGCGCCAGGCGGTGCAGCGTGCGCCAGCGCGCGCCGTCGTCGCTGGCCTGCACCAGGGCCGGGCTGCGCGGGCCTGTGCCCCAGCGCCACAACAGGCCGTTGAACTCTTGCACGCTGTTGAACGACAGCGTGCTGCCCGCTGCGCCCTGCAGCAGCAGGGGTGCGGCTGCGACTGCCGGCGGCGGCAGGGTGTGCAGCGTCAGCCGCTCCATGCACACCTGCCCGGCGCCGCCGCCGCTGCCGCTGGCCACCACCAGCTCGATGGCGGCGGCGCGGCGCAGCTGCTTGTCGTCAGCCGGCCCCCAGGCAAAGCTGATCTGGCGCTGGCGGATGGCCAGGTCGGTGGCACGCGCCGGCGGGGTGAACTCGGGCCACTGCCGCCACCACACGTTGTCGCCGCTGGCGTCGACGAACTTCAGCTGCAGCGCATTGGACGCGCCCTTGCCGCGCAGACGCAGGGTGAAGCCGTAATGCGCCGGCAGCTCCAGCGCCAGCGTGCGGCGCGCCACCGCATAACCCGAGACGCGGCCGAAGTCGTAGTGCAGGCACAGGCCGCCGCGGCCATCGGCCTGCACCCGCGCCTGCACCTGGTCGGACCCCAAGGCCTGCCAGCGGCTGGCGTCGCGCATGTCGTCCAGCAGCACGCTGGCGGGTGATGGCTGGGCCAGCGCAGGCCCTGCGCCTGCGCCCAGCAGCAGGGCCACACAGACCGGCGCCATGTATGCCAGCGCCACGTACGCCAGCGCGGCAACCCAACGCGTCATTTCACACCCCCCATCAGAAGCCCCTGCATGTAGTGCTTCTGCAAGCCCAGGAACAGCAGCAGCACCGGCAGCACCGTGACCACCGCGCCGGCCATCATCAGTTCACCGTCGGCCACGTGTTCCCGTGCGAGCGAGGCCACCGCCACCGGCAGGGTGTGCAGCTGGGCGTCGGTCAGCACGATCAGCGGCCACATGAAGTCGTTCCAGCTGCCCAGGAAGCCGAACACCGCCAGCGTGACGATCACCGGCTTGAGCAGCGGCAGCACCACCATGCGGAAGATGCGCCACTCACCGGCGCCGTCCATGCGCGCGGCCTCCAGCAGCGCGTCGGGCAGGCTCAGCGCGTACTGCCGCACCAGGTAGATGCCGAACACCCCCGCCAGCCCTGGCAGCACCACGCCGGCCCAGGTGTTGACCAGGCCCATCTGCTTGAGCATCAGGAACAGCGGCATCATCGCCACCTGCCCGGGGATCACCAGCGCTGCCAGCAGCGCCTGGAACAGGCGGTCGCGGCCACGGAACTTCAGCTTGGCGAAGGCGTAGCCGGCGGTCAGGTTGAAGGCCAGCGAGCCCAGCGTGACGGCGCTGGCCACCAGCAGGCTGTTGGCGAAGTAGCGCACGATGCCGGTCTGGTCGAGCAACTGGCGGTAGTTGTGCAGCGTGGGCGATGCCGGCAGCAGTGGCGGCGGCAGGCTGTTGCTCTCGCCGGGCTGCATGAACGAGACACTCAGCATCCACAGCAGCGGGCCCAGCGCAAACACCGTTGCCAGCACCAGGGCGGCGTTCACCCACAGCGCCATCGGCGACCAGCGCGCCGTCATGCGACCGCTCTCACGGCACGGCCCTCATTGCGTGTCCTTCATGCCGCTGCCCTCATGCCGCTGCCCTCATGCCGCCGCCCTCATGCCGACGCCCTCATGCCGACGCAAGACGCTCGCCGCGCCGGCCCAGCCACAGCAGCCCCTGCGTGGCCACCACCATCAGCACGAACAGGATGAAGGCGATGGC
>JBBRVT010000479.1:0-3541 GCA_038246615.1 Burkholderiales bacterium | reverse complement strand
GCCAGGTCGTCGGCCCGCACCGTGGCCAGTGCGCCGCCGTAACGGCCGAAGGGGGTGCGGACGGCATCACAGATGAAAGCTTCAGACATGTTGTTTCCTGGTCAAAGACACGATGCGCGCTTCAAATGGCGCCGCGTGGCTGTTCATGAACCAGCTTCGGGCGCCGGTCGACCACCCGCCTGGCCTTGCCGGTGCTGGTGCGCTCGATACTGCCGGCGGCCATCACGCGCACCTTGGTGCTGACGCCGACGAAGGCCTTGATGTGGTGCTCCAGCTCACGCGCCATGGCATCGGATTCGACCGATGACAGGTGCTTCGAGACTTCTGCACGCGCTTCAACCAGCACATCGAGCTTGTCCAGATAGCCGTCACGCGTGACCACCAGTTGATAGACCGGCGCGAGCTTGGGGTTCTTCAGGATCAGCTCTTCGATTTGCGTCGGGAAGACGTTGACGCCGCGGATGATCAGCATGTCGTCGGAGCGGCCGGTGATCTTGCCGATGCGGCGCATCGAGCGCGACGTGGGCGGCAGCAGGCGGGTCAGATCCCGGGTGCGGTAGCGGATGATCGGCAGCGCTTCCTTGGTCAGCGAGGTGAACACCAGTTCGCCCTCTTCGCCGTCGGGCAGCACGGCGCCGGTTTCGGGGTCGATGATCTCCGGGTAGAAGTGGTCTTCCCAGATCACCGGGCCGTCCTTGCTCTCCACACATTCGCTGGCCACGCCCGGGCCCATCACTTCCGACAGGCCGTAGATGTCTACCGCATCAAGGCCGGCACGCGCCTCGATCTCGGCACGCATCGCGTCGGTCCAGGGCTCGGCGCCGAAGATGCCGATCTCCAGCGAACACTCGGTCGCGTCGATGCCCTGGCGCAGCATCTCCTCGATGATGTTGAGCATGTACGACGGCGTGACCATGATGATCCTGGGCTTGAAGTCCTGGATCAGCTGCACCTGCTTCTCGGTCTGCCCGCCCGACATCGGGATCACCGTGCAGCCCAGTTTCTCGGCGCCGTAGTGCGCGCCCATGCCGCCGGTGAACAAGCCGTAGCCGTAGCTGATGTGGCAGATGTCGCCGGCGCGGCCGCCCGCGGCACGGATCGAGCGCGCCACCAGGTTGGCCCAGGTCTCGATGTCGTTCTTGGTGTAGCCCACCACCGTGGGCTTGCCGGTGGTGCCGCTGGACGCGTGGATGCGCACCACCTGCTCACGCGGCACCGCGAACATGCCAAACGGGTAGTTCTCGCGCAACTCCTGCTTGCCGGTGAACGGGAACCGCGCCAGGTCGGCCAGGCTCTTGCAGTCCTCCGGCCGCAGGTCGGCGGCGTCAAACGCGGCGCGGTAGTGCGGTACGTTGTCATACGCGCGTTTGAGCGTGGTCTGCAGGCGCTGCAGTTGCAGGGCCTGGATCTCGTCCCGGCTGGCGTATTCGATCGGATCGAGTTCGGCGCGGGTGGCTTGCGGTCGGGACATGGTGTTCTCGCAGGTGGTATCGGGGGGGTGGAAAAGCCGACGTTGAGCTTGGGCTCAGGCGACGTGGAAAGCGCGGCCACCGGCCACCTTGCGGCGCAACAGCACCGACGCGCGGTAGCGGTCTTCGCCGTAGGCGGCGGCCAGGTGGTCGAGCACGGTCAGCAGATGGCGCAGGCCGATCGCGTCGGCCCAGGCCAGCGGGCCACGCGGGTAGTTCACGCCCTTCAGCATCGCGATGTCGGCAGCCGAGGCCTCGCAGACACCTTGGTGCACGGCCTCGGCCGCTTCGTTGGCGAGCATGGCCACGGTGCGCATCACCGCCATGCCGGGCACGTCGTCGAGCCGCGAGACCGCGCAGCCGGCGGCCTGCAGCACCGCCACCACCGCCGCCACAGCGGCCGGTGGGCAACTATCGGCGCAGCAGATGGCCAGCCGCGGCGCATTGGCATAGTCCAGCGCCAGGTCCACCAGCACGGTGGCGACGTGGCCGTTGTCGCTGGCGCGCTGGGTGGCACTGCGGCCGTCGGTCAGATAGACGGCGGCATCACCCACCTGCAGCGCGCGCCCGTCGGTCTGCGCGGCGTCGTGCATCCTGCAAGGTACCTGGGCCGCCTGAAGCCGGATGGCAAGGGCCTGCGCAAAGGCGGTGCCGGGCCACAGCGTGACGCCGTTGGCCAGCACGGCGACGGGCTCGCTCTGCGGCGGCGGGCGCACCGCGCCATCGGCGTACGAGAAGAATCCCCGGCCCGTCTTGCGGCCCAGGTAGCCGGCGTTGACCAACTCCTGCTGGATCAGCGAAGGTGCGAAGCGCGGGTCGTTGTAATAGGCCTCGAAGACCGATCGGGTGACGGCGTAGTTGACGTCGTGGCCGATCAGGTCCATCAGTTCAAACGGGCCCATGCGAAAGCCCCCGGCCTCGCGCATCACCGCGTCCAGCGTGGCGGCGTCGGCCGCCTGTTCGCCCAGCAGGCGCAGCGCTTCGGCGTAATACGGTCGTGCGACGCGGTTGACGATGAAGCCCGGTGTGGATCGGGTGAACACGGGGCTCTTGCCCCAGAGCTGCGCCAGTTCGTAGACGGCCTGCGCCAGCGCCGGGTCGGTGGCCAGGCCGCTGACCACCTCCACCAGCGCCATCAGCGGCGCCGGGTTGAAGAAGTGCATGCCCAGCAGGCGCTGCGGGTGCTGCAGGCCGGCGGCGATGGCCGTGATCGAGATCGACGAGGTGTTGCTGGCCAGCACGCAGGTCGGCCGGACGATGCCCTCAAGCTCGGCAAACAGTGCGCGCTTGACATCCAGCCGCTCGATCACCGCTTCGACAACAAGCGCAGCATCGGCCAGTGCAGACGGGGCCTCGGCGGCGTGCAGCCTGTTACCGGCCGCAGCGGCGGCGTCGGCACTCAGCTTGCCCTTTTCGGCCAGCTTGGCAAAGGTGGCGCGGATACCGGCGATGGCCGTGGCTGCCGCACCGGGCTTGAGGTCGAACAACTGCACCGGGTGGCCGGCTTGTGCGGCGATCTGCGCGATGCCGGCACCCATGGCGCCAGCACCGATGACCGCGACTGCAGCGCCGCTTGGAACTGGCACGCTCATGGCATCAGGCCCCGATGAAGCGCGGCGGGCGCTTGGCCATGAAGGCGGCCACGCCTTCGCGGTAGTCGGCGCTGTGGCCCAGCTTGCGCATGGAATCGCGTTCCAGATCGAGTTGCGCCTCCAGCGTGTTCAGGCCGCTGGCCTGCAACGCCTGCTTGGTGCGCGCCAGGCCCAGGGTGGGCGCACTGGCGAAGTGGCGCGCCAGTTTGTCGGTTTCGGCGACGAGTTGGTCGTCGTCTACGCATTTCCAGATCAGCCCCCATGCGGCTGCTTGTTCGGCGCTGAGCTTGTCGCCCAGCATAGCCAGCGCCGTGGCCCGCGCGCTGCCCAGCAGCCGTGGCAGAAAATAGGTTCCGCCGGTGTCGGGGATCAGCCCGAGCTTGCAGAAAACCTCGACGAAACTGGCCGAACGCGCGGCCAGCACGATGTCGCAGGCCAGCGGCAGGTTGGCACCGGCGCCCGCAGCCACGCCGTTGACGG
>JBBRVT010000478.1:0-3554 GCA_038246615.1 Burkholderiales bacterium | reverse complement strand
CGCCGCCTGCAGCTTGTCCAGTCGTTGGGTCATTGTCGACAGGCCTGTCGCCGGGCCGCCCCGGGGGAGGCCTGCGCCGCCGTGGGGGGCAGCGAACGAATTTGCGCGCTGGGGCAGGTGGTCATGCCCGTGCAATCGTGTTGTCGCGGCGGATCTTGGCCTGCAACTGCAGGATGCCGTAGAGCAGCGCCTCGGCAGTGGGCGGGCAGCCCGGCACGTAAACATCCACCGGAACGATGCGGTCGCAGCCGCGCACCACCGAGTAGCTGTAGTGGTAGTAGCCACCGCCGTTGGCGCAGGAGCCCATGCTCAGCACCCAGCGCGGCTCGGCCATCTGGTCATACACCTTGCGCAGGGCCGGGGCCATCTTGTTGCACAGCGTGCCGGCCACGATCATCAGGTCGCTCTGCCTCGGGCTGGGGCGGAACAACATGCCGAAGCGGTCGATGTCGTAGCGCGCCGCGCCGGCGTGCATCATCTCCACTGCGCAGCAAGCCAGACCGAAGGTCATCGGCCAGAGCGAGCCGGTCTTCGACCAGTTGATCAGCTTGTCGACCGAGGTGGTGACAAAGCCTTCCTTCAAGACGCCTTCAATGCCCATGAGACTCCTCGTGTGCCTGTTGCCTGCATACCAATGCGATCATTCCCAATCGAGCGCACCCTTCTTCCACTCGTAGATGAAGCCCACCACGAGGATGGCCAGAAAAATCATCATCGCCCAGAAGCCTGACGCCCCGATGTCACGCAGCGCGACTGCCCAGGGAAACAGGAAGGCGATCTCCAGGTCGAACAGGATGAACAGGATGGCCACCAGGTAGTAGCGCACGTCGAACTTCATGCGCGCGTCCTCGAAGGCCTCGAAGCCGCACTCGTAGGGGCTGTTCTTGGCGGCATCGGGGCGCTGCGGGCCGAGCAGATAGCCCAGCACCTGGGGCGCCACGCCAACCGCCACGCCGACCAGGATGAACAGGAGGACAGGGAGGTACTGTTGCAGGTCCATGGTGTCGGCGGCGGAGGTCGGTGCAGTGTGATCCGGCCAAAAAAATGGCGCGCCGCCCGCAGCCTGAACATGGCTGCCTGCGGTGCGCGCCGCTCTTGCTCCCTGCAGTGACGGAGGGCGCGCAAGCCAGTGCCGGATGAGAGGCTGGCCTGCCAGAACATCGTTGGTGCCGTCGGCGAGACTCGAACTCGCACAGCTTTCGCCACTACCCCCTCAAGATAGCGTGTCTACCAATTTCACCACGACGGCACAGGTGCCGGACCGAAGCCCGACCCACTGCATGACGGCCCAACTTGCCTGAGGAATCGCTCGTTGGACCGCCTCGAATTCTAGCCGCGAAATCTGCGGATATTCGGGTTAGTGCGGAGCTTCAGTCGGGCTCTTGCACCGGACTGATGCGCAGGCGCACCAGACTCACTTGGTGGGTATGGAGCCCGGCGCCGAAGCGGGTGCCGGCAGCGCTGCGGCGGGGATGGCCACGCCGCTGGCGGCCGGCCCGCCGGCCGGTACCGCAGCGCGCTCGAGCACGCTGCTGCCTTCGGCCGGCGCACGTGCGCTGACGCTGTTCGACATGTAGGCCAGCGACAGCGTGCAGGTGAAGAACACTGCGGCGAACACCGCCGTGGAGCGCGACAGGAAGTTGGCGCTGCCGGTCGCGCCGAACAGGCTGCCTGAGGCGCCGCTGCCGAACGAGGCCCCCATGTCGGCGCCCTTGCCGTGCTGCACCAGCACCAGGACGACCACCACGACGGCCGACAGCAGCTGCACCACCAGCACGAGGTTCATCCAAAAATGCATGGTCTGATTGCTCCAGATAACTTGATTACTGCGCGGGGGCGGGGGCGGGGGCGGATTCAGCCGGCGGCGCGGCAGACCGCGACGAAATCGGCCGCCTTCAGGGCGGCACCGCCGATCAGGCCGCCGTCGATGTCGGGCTGGGCCAGCAGACTGGCCGCGTTGTCAGGCTTCATGCTGCCGCCGTAGAGGATCCGCATCGCATCGGCCTTGGGCGTGGCCGCCTTCAGCTGCGCCCGCAGCAAGGCGTGCACTGCCTGCGCCTGTTCGGGCGTGGCCACCTGGCCGGTGCCGATGGCCCACACCGGCTCATAGGCCACCACCATCTCGCCGGCGCAGTGGGCCAGGGTGTGGATCACGGCAGACAGCTGGCGCTTGACCACCGCCTCGGTCTCGCCGGCCTGGCGCTGTGCCAGGGTCTCGCCCACGCAGACGATGGGCGTCACGCCCTTGGCCAGTGCGGCCTTGGCCTTGTCGGCCACCAGTTGGTCGGTCTCGCCGTGGTACTGGCGGCGTTCGCTGTGGCCGACGATGACGTAGCGGCAGCCGAACTCGGCCAGCATGCCCGCCGACACTTCGCCGGTGTAGGCGCCCGCAGCGTGCACCGAGCAATCCTGCGCGCCCCAGCGCACGTCGCTGCCGGCCAGGGCCACGGCCGACTCCGACAGATAGGGGAACGGCACGCACACCGCCACGTCGCAGCCGAACGGCCGCGCCGCAGTGATGCCGGCCAGCAACTCGGCGTTGGCCGGGTGGCTGCCGTTCATCTTCCAGTTGCCGGCCACGAGTTTGCGACGCATGTTGTTGTCCCCTGAAACTTGGCGCAGGCCGCTCAGATGGTCCAGTCGAGCATGATCTTGCCCACATGCTGGCTGGATTCCATCAACGCATGGGCCTGGGCCGCCTGCGCAGCAGGAAACACCCGACTGATCACCGGCTTGATGCGGCCGGACTCGATCAGCGGCCACACCTGCTGGCGCAGCGCCGTGGCGATGGCGCCCTTGAAGGCGATGGGCCGCGGGCGCAGCGTGCTGCCGGTGATGGTGAGACGGCGGCGCAGCACCTCGCCGGCGTTGATGGCGCAGTTCACGCCGCCCTGCACCGCGATCATCACGATGCGGCCGTCGTCGGCCACGCATTGGATCTCGCGCGCCAGGTAATCTCCAGCCACCATGTCGAGCACCACGTTGGCACCCTGGCCGCCGGTGGCGGCCTTGACCTCGACAACGAAGTCCTGCGTGCGGTAGTTGATGCCCACGTCGGCACCCAACGCCAGGCAGGCCGCGACCTTGTCGTCGCTGCCGGCGGTGACGATCACCTTGGCACCCATCGCCTTGGCCAGCTGGATGGCGGTGACGCCGATGCCGCTGGAGCCGCCCTGCACCAGCAGGGTCTCGCCGGGCTGCAGGCGGCCGCGGTCCCAGACGTTGGACCAGACGGTGAAGAAGGTCTCTGGCAGGCTGGCGGCCTCGATGTCGCTGAGGCCCTTGGGCACCGGCAGACATTGCGGAATGGGGGCGGTGCAGCGCTCGGCATAGCCGCCGCCAGCCACCAGGGCGCACACCCGGTCACCAATCTTGAAACCGGCAGCTGCCAGCTCGGCCACGTCACCGCCGATGATGGTGCCGGCGATCTCCAGCCCGGGCAGGTCCGACGCCCCAGGCGGCGGCGCATACGCACCCTTGCGCTGCAGCACGTCGGGCCGGTTGATGCCCGATGCGCTCACCTGCACCAGCAGTTCACCGGCTGCGGGCACCGG
>JBBRVT010000477.1:0-3556 GCA_038246615.1 Burkholderiales bacterium | reverse complement strand
GCCCGGCTGGCCGATGACGACTTGAGCGTCGACTTCGGCCCGCTGACCACGCCGGGCGACCGGGGGGCGCTGGTGGCCACCCAGCCGCTGACCACCGGCGAGCCCTGGGTGGCGATGGAGGCGGGGGAATTGCGGGTGTTCGTGGACGGGCGCTCGGTCTGAGCGGCAGCTGCGCGTTCCGGTTGTTGCCTGCCGTCCCTCAGTCAGCCGTCTGCTGCACTGCCCCGACCCAGCGGGGTGCAACTGCCAGCGGCTGGGTGTTCAGCGGATGCAGGTACTGCGCCCGTGGTGTCAGCAGCGGCAGCAGCGTCGCGTCTTCCAGGGGGGTGTAAGCCAGGGCGGCGCCTGGCCGCTGCAGGCGATAGTCGAAGCGGCTGGGGCGCGCCAGGGCCGACCAGTCGGCCTGCGCGTCGCCCCAGCGCTGCAACGGGGCGTCCACCCGAAACCCGCCCAGGCCAACCAGCAGGTTGTTGGCCGACACCACCCGGTCGGCGCCACGCGCCACCACCAGGAACACACCGCCGTGCGGGTGGTCATTGACGATGGTGTTGCTGGCCAGGTAGAGCGCATTCACCGGCCAGTGGTAGCCCTCGGCACCCATCGACACCATGGTGCCGTTCTCGGTGCCGATCTGCTGCTGGATCAGGTTGCCCACCACCAGCGCCTCGCCGCCGTTGGGGAACTCCAGCTCGTAGGACGCCCGCCCGCCGCTTTCGTCGGTCAGCCGGTTGTAGAGGATGGCATTGCGGCGGGCCCGGCTCTTGATGAGGTGGCCCACACCGGCATGGTGCAGGTGGCTGGACTGCACCGTCAGCGACGCCAGGCTGCCGACGTACAGGTTGTGTCCCCACCGGCCCAGCACCCGGCTGTAGCCGAACTCGCTGTGCTCCACCACCAGGGTCGCATCCCGCATGGTCCCTTCGCCGCCAGTCATCAGCCCCATCTGGTTGCCCCAGAACAGACAAGCCCGCAGCCGCAGCGCGCCGCCTTCGAAGCGGATGCCGGCACCGTTGGCATCTTCTGCCGTCGCGCCGATGAAATCGATGTTCGAGATGTCGAACTCGCCATTTCGCAGTACCCAGATCGCCTTGCCCTCGGCCACGCGTCCATCCGAGAACAGGCGGGCCGCACCGTTCACACCACGGATGGTCAGGCGTTTCTGATTCCAGACTGCCACATCCTGCCGGTAGTCACCGGCTTCGATCTCGACCACGTCGCCATCGACAGCCAGTCTTGCGGCCTCAGCGATGCGCAGCAGCGGCCCGTTAGGCCCCACCCTCCAAACCCTGGCCCCGGGCGGCACCGGTGCATGCGGCATGATCTGCGCCGCCCCGCGGCGCGGTGGCGGCGGTGGAACCTGCATCGGCAGGCTCTGGCGTTGTGCTACCGACGGTGCATCCAGCGCCTCACGCAGCAAACCCATCACCGGATGTGCGACCAGTTCCAGCTTGGGGTGGCCCTCCAGGCGTCGGTCGGTGTAGTCCAGCAACTGCATCGGCGTGCGACCCAGCGTCTGATAACTTCTGAACAGTGCGACTGCCCCCGCCGTCGCCAGCGCCAGCAGCAGCAATGCCAACAGCAGGCCGGTGCCGACGCGACCGCGAGTTCCCAGGATCAAGGCGAGCCGGCGTCTGCCGATGTGGTGGTTGGCCAAGGTTCAAAGCGCGGGTCGATGTGGACATACCATTCTCATATCCTAGTGCCTCGCCTTCGCCACCCTCTGTGTCCACCGTCGTCATGCCACCCCTGCCCACCCCCCGCTTCGACACCTTCTACCGCCATGCCGAGCTGCAGCAGCTGCTGACCGATTACGCCAGCGCCCGGCCCGACCTGGTCGACCTGCGCGTGCTGGGCAAGAGCCATGAGGGCCGTGACATCGCGCTGGTGGTGGTCACCAACAGTGCCACCGGCGACGACGCCGACAAGCCGGCGATCTGGGTCGACGGCAACATCCACGCCGGTGAGCTGACCGCCAGCACCGCCTGCCTGTACTGGCTGCACCAGCTGGTGGCCGGCCACGGCAGCGGGCCCGATGCCAACCCGCAGATCACCCAGCTGCTCGACACCCGGGTGGTCTACCTGTGCCCGCGGCTGAACCCCGACGGTGCCGAGCTGGCGCTGGCCGACAAGCCGCGCTTCATCCGATCGTCCACCCGGCACTATCCGTTCGACGAGCAGCCGGTGGACGGGCTGACGGTGGAAGACACCGACGGCGACGGCCGTGTGCTGCAGATGCGCCTGCCCGACCCGCACGGCCCCTGGAAGTGCCACCCCGACGCGCCTCGGCTGATGATCCCGCGGGAGCCCGGCGAGTTCGGCGGCCAGTACTGGCGGGTGATGCCCGAGGGCACGCTGACCCACTACGACGGCCTGCAGATCCAGGTGAACCCCGACCGCGAGGGCCTGGACCTGAACCGCAACTTCCCGGCCTTCTGGCGCCAGGAGCATGAGCAGGTGGGCGCCGGCCCCTACCCCACCAGCGAGCCCGAGGTGCGGGCGATGGTCGACTTCATCGTCAAGCACCCCAACATCGGCGCGGCGATCAGCTTCCACACCCATTCCGGCGTGATCTTGCGGCCGATGGGCACGGTCGCCGACGACCACATGACGCCCGAAGACCTGTGGATGATCAAGCGCCTGTCCGACATCGGCGCCAAGCTCACCGGCTACCCGGCGGTCAGCACCTTCCACGACTTCAAGTACCACCCCAAGGAGATCATCACCGGCACGCAGGACTGGGTCTACGAGCACCTGGGCGCGCTGTTCTGGACGGTGGAGATCTGGGCCCCCAACAAGGAGGCCGGCATCGACAAGTACGACTGGGTGCACTGGTACCGCGACCACCCGCCCGAGGACGACCTGAAGCTGCTGAAGTGGAGCGACGAGCAGTGCGGCGGCAACGCCCATGTCACCTGGTACCCGTTCCGCCACCCGCAGCTGGGCATGGTGGAGCTGGGCGGCTGGGACCGCCTGAACTACTGGCGCAACCCGCCGCCGCACCTGCGTGAGCGCGAGGCCGCGCGCTTCCCCGCCTGGCTCACCCAGATCGGCCTGTCGCTGCCCAAGCTGGAAGTGTTGCGCGCCGAGGTGCGCAACCTGGGCGGCGACAGCTGGCGCATCCGCTTCGCGGTGGCCAATGCCGGCTACCTGCCCAGCTACGTGACCAAGCGCGCGCTGGAGCGCAAGGTGGCGCGCGGTGTGGTCTTCGAGCTGCACCCGCCGCCGGGCTTGAGCCTGCAGACCGGCCGCTACCGCATCGAAGGCGCGCAACTGGAGGGCCATGCAGCCCCCAACTCATTGCAGGCCTTCCTGCCCAGCCGGCAGATCACCGGCGACCGGGCGGTGGCCGAGTGGGTGGTCACCGCACCCCACGGCACACGCGTGGCGCTGACCGCCACCGCCGACCGCGCCGGCACCGTGCGCACCGAAGTCACGCTGGACTGAGAGCCTGAGAGTCTTTCGTTCATGCCCGCTCATCACGCCAAAGTGCCCCCGCTCGTCGTTGCAAATGCTCGCCATAGCCCGGGCTATGGCTGCGCTTTGCGCCTAGATCGGG
>JBBRVT010000476.1:0-3556 GCA_038246615.1 Burkholderiales bacterium | reverse complement strand
CTTGCGCGTGGCCGGGTCGATCACGGCGACGGCGTTTTCCTCCGACAGCGAGACCAGGACGAGACGACCGTCCGGCGTGAAGCCTACCTGAGCCGGCCCCTTGCCTGCCGGCACCTGCGCGATTTCCTTCTGGCTGGCGGTATCGATGACTGACACCGTGCCGCCCTTGAGGTTGGCGACCCAGGCCTGCTTGCCGTCCGGGCTGATGCGCAGTCCGTGAGGAAACTGGCCGACCGGAATTGTCGCTACGAGGCGCTGCGCCGATGTGTCGATCACGCTGACCGTGTTGTCGCCGCCGTTGGTGACATAGGCAAAGCGGCCGTCCGGCGACACCACCACATGGGCCGGATGCATGCCAACAGGCACCTTGGCGACGACAGCGTTAGTCGCGGTATCGATGGCCCAGACCGCTCCCGGCTTTCCCATCGCATCGTGGTCGCCACTGGCCGTCTCCTTGTGCGCTGACGCATCGATTGCCTGACCCGGTTCGCCGTTGTTGGTCACCCATACGAGCTTGCCGTCGGGCGATACCTGCACGTTATGCGGTGACTTGCCGACAGGCACGCTTGCCAGTGTCTTGAACGACGCGGCATCGAGCACGCTCACCGTGGCAGCGCCCTCGTTGGCCACATACACCCTGTCGACGGCCAAGGTAGCGCCGGACCAGGCCAGCAGGCCGATTTGTATCGTCGTTAAAAACCATTTATTTTTACTTGCAGTCATCAATCAATCCTTATGGGGTACCAACAGTTATTTCGTCAGGCTTGTGCACGTACTGGCGAGATATGGATGCCATCGTCGAGCACGCCATATTTCTTGCGCTTTCACGTTTCTGGTGAGGGCAGTCCTTTTCCGGTGATACGACCAAAGCAGCGGACTCATATACGTCTGTTTCGCAGACGCAAAGCATTGCCGATCACCGACACCGAACTCAAGCTCATGGCCAGCGCGGCAATCAAGGGCGAAAGCAGCCACCCGGTCAGCGGGTACAACACCCCTGCGGCGATCGGAATTCCCATCGCGTTGTACAAAAAGGCGAATACCAGGTTTTGCTTCATGTTGCCCACAGTGGCTTCCGACAGCGCACGCGCAATCGCAATCCCGCGCAGATCGCCCTTGACCAGCGTGATCTGCGCACTGTTCATCGCCACGTCGGTTCCGGTGCCCATGGCCACGCCGACATCGGCTTTGGCCAGCGCCGGCGCGTCGTTGATGCCGTCGCCGGCCATCGCCACCACGCGGCCTTCCTTTTGCAGCTTTTCCACCAGCAGCAGCTTGTCGGCCGGCTTGACCTCGCCATGCACCTCGTCGATGCCCAGGCGGGCCGCAACGGCTTTTGCCGTGGTCAGGCCGTCGCCAGTCGCCATCACGATGCGCAGCCCGGATGCCTTGAGTGTCGCCAGGGCTTCCGGCGTGCTGGCCTTGACCGGATCGGACACGGCCAGCAGGCCCATCAGTTGCCCATCGGCCGCCAGGTGCATGACACTGGCGCCTTCTGCCCGCAGGGCTTCGGCCTGTGGCACCAGGGCAGCGACGGAGACGCCGATCTGCTCCATCAGCGTCGTGTTGCCCAGCGCCAGCTGACGCCCGGCCACCTGGCCGCGCACGCCGATGCCCGAGCCGGACTCGAAGTTCTCGGGCTTGTCGAGCAACATGCCGCGCTCGCGGGCGGCGCGCACGATGGTTTCGGCCAGCGGGTGTTCGCTGCCCTGGTCCAGGCTGGCGGCCAGGCGCAGCACCTCGTCGGCATCAAAACCGGGCGCGGGCACGGCGCGCTCGAACGTCGGGCGGCCCTCGGTCAAGGTGCCGGTCTTGTCGATGATGAGGGTGTCGACCTTGCGCATGTTCTCGATGGCGGCGGCATCGCGGAACAGCACGCCTTGCGTGGCGCCGCGACCGGTGGCGACCATGATCGACATCGGCGTGGCCAGGCCCAAGGCGCACGGGCAGGCGATGATCAGCACCGACACCGCGTTGATCAGGCCGAACACCCAGCTAGGCTCAGGTCCGAAAAATCCCCAAACAAAAAAGGTCAGCAAGGCAATGCCAACCACTGTGCCGACGAAGTAGCCTGCCACCACGTCGGCCATGCGCTGCATCGGCGCCCTGGAGCGCTGCGCCTGGGCGACCATCTGCACGATCTGCGACAGCATCGTCGTCGAGCCGACACGTTCACTTCGCATCACCATCGCGCCACTGGTGTTGAGCGTGGCGCCAATCACCTTGTCGCCCACGCGCTTGCTCACCGGCATCGGCTCGCCGGTGAGCATGGACTCATCGACCGAGCTGCCGCCTTCGATCACCACGCCATCGACCGGCACTTTTTCGCCAGGACGCACGCGCAGCACATCGCCCACATGCACATGGGTCAGCGGCACGTCTTCTTCGGTGCCATCGGCGCGGATACGCCGGGCGGTTTTGGGCGCCAGGCCCAGCAGCGACTTGATCGCTGCCGAGGTCTGCGACCGGGCCTTGAGTTCGAGCACCTGGCCCAGCAGCGTGAGCGAGATGATGACGGCCGCTGCCTCAAAATACACGGCGACACGGCCCATGGAGATGAACGAGTCCGGGAACACCTGCGGAGCGACCGTCGCGACCACGCTGTAGACAAAAGCCGCACCGGTGCCCAGACCAATCAAGGTCCACATGTTGGGACTGCGGTTTACCAGGGACTGCCAGCCGCGCGAGAAGAATGGCCAGCCAGCCCACAGGACGATGGGGATCGACAGCACCAGTTCGACCCAGCTCTGCACGGTCATGTCCATCCACTGCAGACGGTGACCAAACATGGCCAGCACGAAGACAACCGCTGTCAGCGGCAGGGTCCACCAGAAGCGGCGCTGGAAGTCGCGCAATTCGGGGTTGTCGTCATCGCCCAGGTCCGGCAGCAAGGGCTCAAGTGTCATGCCGCATATGGGACAGTTGCCGGGATGGTCCTGACGTATCTCCGGGTGCATCGGGCAGGTGTAGATCGTGCCGGCAGCCGCTGGAGCCGTGTCCACCGGCGCTGTAGGTGCAAGGTATTGCAGCGGATCCGCTGCAAACTTGCCTTGGCACTTGGCGCTGCAGAAATAGTAGGGCCGACCCTCGTGTATCACCTTGTGATCAGACTGCTCCGTGACGGTCATGCCGCACACCGGATCCTTCAGATCGGCTGGAGAGGCTGACTTGGCAGGCGGGCTGCCGCTCTGATGCTGATGTGTTTTCATGTCCATGGGGTTACTCCTGGTCGTTGTTAAGGCGTCCCGGCGCCTGCCCGTGCCCGCCATGGCCACCATGTCCGTGCCCGTGCCCGTGCATCAGGTGCATCAGCGGGCAGGCGAGCAACAGCAAGTACGGCCAGTAGCCCAGGGCATGGCCCCAGTGCTCACGCAGCAGGTAAAAACCGGCGATCAAGGCGGCCGTTGTCAGCGCCATGCCGGCCGGGCGGCGCCAGAACGATGGCGCATGGGGGTCGTTCTCGAGCTGATTCATGGCATCGCTCCTTCAAAGTTGCCAGCGAAAGGTTCTGGGCGCGGATTCGTCTGGCCGGTCGCAACCAGCAGCCAAAGCCCGT
>JBBRVT010000475.1:0-3573 GCA_038246615.1 Burkholderiales bacterium | reverse complement strand
GGTCACCATCGCGCCGGGCTACATCGACACGCCGCTGACGCAGCGCAACCGCTACCGCATGCCCTTCCTGATGGCGCCCGACGCCTTTGCCGACCGCGCCTTCGCCCACATTGCTGCAGGCGTGCGAAAGCGTTTCATCCCCTGGCAGATGGGGCTGGTGGCCGGCCTGCTGCGGTTGCTGCCCGACGCCTTGTTCGACCGGCTGCTGGCCGGCCGGCCACGCAAGCGCCGGCAGAACGAATGAGAGTCCGCCATGAAAAAGGGCGCCGAGAGGCGCCCTTCGTCGATTGGCGGCCTTGCCGCCCGGCCTCAATAGCCCTGGCTGCCGCCGCCGCCGTAGCCGCCGCCACCACCGCTGCTGCCGCCACCGCCACGCGGGCCGCGGCCGGTGCCGTAGGGGCTGCGGCCACCGCCGCCGCCTGCGCCGCCACCACCGCCGCCGCCACTACCACCGCCGCCGTAGCCGCCGCCGCCACCACTGCGGCTGCCGCCACCACCGCCGCCGCCGTAGCCGCCACCACCACCGCCGGCGCCACCACCGTAGCCGCCGCCACCGCTGCGACTGCCACCACCACCGCCGCCGTAGCCACCACCCCCACCAGTGCCCCCACCGCCGCCGAAGCCACCCGGGCGCTCTTCACGCGGGCGGGCCTCGTTGACGACGATCGCACGGCCTTCGAGAGGCTGGCCGTTCATCGCGTTCATGGCGGCCTGTGCTTCGGCCGGCGACGACATCTCGACGAAGCCGAAGCCCTTGGAGCGGCCGGTTTCACGGTCCATCATCACCTTGGCGGACGTGACGCTGCCAAATTGCCCGAATGCCTGCTGCAGGGATTCGTCGCGCACCGAGTAGGCCAGGTTGCCGACGTAAAGCTTGTTTCCCATGGGGGGAAGCTCCTTCTCAAGAAAAGTAAACCATGTGGAGCTTCATCCCGGCATGAACCAGTCAAGCTGCAGGCGCCGTCTCCAGACACGGGCCGAAGGCATGGACGCCCTCTCGAATCATTATGGTGGCAAAACCCGTGCCGCGCCCAGCGCCAGCGGGCAAGTGCTAACCCGGACGTATCATGAGTGTTGTCATGCGGGTACAACCGGTCGAGAACGGCGCGCTGCAGGCGCTCAACGCGGTGCTTCAGAGCATCGAATCGGTGCGCAATGCACGTGCGCTGTACCTGCTGCTGCTGGCCTTTGCCGGCGCCGGCCTGCTGATGACCCTGGCGCAGGGCGCACTGGCACGCGAATCCGGCACCGCCGCAGCGCTGTGGCTGGCTGCGGCCTTCTTCACCTTGTTCTACACCACCAACGCCGCCGGCCTGGTGCTGATGGACGAGGCCTGTGGCCGCACGCTGCGCTTGCCGGGCGACGCGCTGCGCGACGCACTGCGCAGCGCGCACCGGCTGCTGGCGGTGGTGCTGTGTGTGCTGCTGGCCGCCGCGCTGCTGCTGGCGGCGGTGCTGGGGCTGCTGTGGGCCGCCCGCCTGCCGAGCGTCGGCCCCACGCTGCTGGGCGCGGTGGTGGCGCTGGGTGTGCCGGCGCTGGGGCTGGCCGGTGTGGCACTGGTGGCGCTGGTGGGCCCGTTGGCCGCGCCGGCGGTGTGGGCCGGGCTGGGGGTGCGGCAGACGCTGGGCCTGCTGCTGCGCCAGGTGCGCCAGCGCTTCGCCCATGCGCTGATGCTGTCGGCCGCAGTCAGCCTGCTCACCGCCACCGTGGCCGGCCTGGTCAGCGTGGTGGTGCTGGCCGGGGGCCGCGTGATGCTGGCCCTGGCCGTGGGCGTGCTCGACATCGACCTGGCAGCGCAACCCTTCCTGGCCGCGCTGTTCGGCCAGGGCCTGCGCCTGGCGCCGGGCGCACCGGCGCTGTCGGCGTCCACCCAGGCCGCACTCACCGGCGCCGGGATGGTGTTTGCGCTGGGGCTGGTGGTGCCGGGCGTGGTGTACCTTCGCGGGCTTTGCGAGCTGTACTTGGCGCTGCGCCGCAGTGACGACAGCCCGCCTGCACCATGAACCCACCGCTGGACTTGCTGAAGCCGCTGATCGCGCTGCTGGCGATCGTCAACCCGATCGGCGCCGTGCCGTTCTTCCTCGCCTTCACCCACGGGCTGAGCCATGAACAGCGCCAGCGCACGCTGCGGGTCAGCGCGTTCTCGGCCTTCTGCGTGATCGCCGTCAGCGGCGTGGCGGGGCTCCAGATCATCGGCTTCTTCGGCATCTCGATCGCCAGCTTCCAGGTCGGCGGCGGCATGCTGCTGCTGATCTCGGCGCTGCACATGCTCAACGCCCAGCCGGCCGAGAGCGGCAAGGACGACCTGGCCGAAGGCCAGTCCAAGGCCGACGCCGGCATCAGCGTGGCGGTGGTGCCGCTGACGATCCCGCTGCTCACCGGCCCGGCCACCATCAGCACGGTGGTGATCTACGCCGAGAAGACGCGCCACCTCTGGGAGCAGGCGGTGCTGGTGGGCTATGGCGTGTTGATCGGCCTGGCGACCTACGCGGCCTTCGCCGCCTCGGGCCGCATCGCCCGGGTGCTGGGGCGCACCGGCATCAACGTGATGACGCGGCTGATGGGCCTGATCCTGGCGGCGATGGCGGTGGAGCTGCTGGCCGACGGGCTGGTCAAGCTGTTCCCCATCCTGGCCAGCCCCACGCTGCGCGGCTGATGCCCACAGGCCCGTGGGCGGCCTGAGCGACACCTACATCGTCGTCGGCGCAGGCACCGCAGGCTGCCTGCTGGCCAACCGGCTGTCGGCCGACAGCGCCAACCGCGTGCTGCTGATCGATGCCGGCGGCAACGACGATCACACTGGCTGCACATCCCGGTGGGCTACCTGTGCTGCATCGGCAGCCCGCGCACCGACGGCTGTACTACACCGAGCCCGCCGCCGGGCTGAACGGCCGCAAGCTGCGCTACCCGCGCGGCAAGGTGCTGGGCGGCTGCAGCAGCATCAACGGGATGGTCTGCATGCGTGGCCAGGCGCGTGACCACGACGGCTGGGCCGCTGCCACCGGCGACGCCCGCTGGCGCTGGAGCGACTGCCTGCCCTGCTTCAAGCGCCATGAAGACCACTGGCGCGGCGCCGATGCGGCGCATGCCGCCCCCGGCTTCGACCCGAAGGGCGAGCGCCCGGGCGGCGAGTGGCGGGTGGAACGGCAGCGCCTGTCCTGGGAGATCCTCGATGCCTTCGCCGCCGCAGCGCAGGAAGCCGGCATCCCTGCCACCGACGACTTCAACTGCGGCAACAACGACGGCGTCGGCTACTTCGACGTCAACCAGCGCAGCGGCATCCGCTGGAGCGCCACCAAGGCCTTCCTGCGCCCGGTCCAGCACTGGCCGAACCTGCAGGTGTGGACCGGGGCGCAGGTCAGCCGGCTGATCACCGCGCGCGACGGGCAGGGTGTGCGCGTCACCGGCGTGGAGGTGCTGCCGCGCGGCCAGGACAACCGGCAGGCCGGCGCCCGGTTGACTGCCCGCCTGGCCGACGACCAAGGCAGCGGCCGCCATGCGGTGGTGATGGCCGCCGGCGCGGTGGGCACGCCGCAGATCCTGCAGCTGTCGGGCATCGGCCCCGGCGCGCTG
>JBBRVT010000474.1:0-3587 GCA_038246615.1 Burkholderiales bacterium | reverse complement strand
CGCTGCGCCGCCTGGCGGCCGGCCTCGTCGGGCACCGGGTGGCGCGCTTCGACCACCTCGATGCGGCCCGGCCTGGCCTTGTAAGCCGGCGGCACATGGTCGTAGCGGGTGACCACCAGGCCGCTGATCGGCGCGTCGGCCGGCCACAGCGCGTCGACCGCTGCGGCCATCGCGCCACCGGCCTTGCCGGCGCCCAGCACCAGGGTGCGGCCCCTGCCACGGTCCGGCGGCGGCGGCAGGTGCGCGGCCATCACATCGGCCGGCAAGGCGCGCGCCACGGCGCAGGCATACAGGGCCCGCAACAGGCCCAGCGGGTCGGGGTGGTTGGCATCGGCGCGCATGGCAAGATTATCCGGGCCACCCCGCATCCTTCCTGCTTCCTGCCCGTTGCTTCCTGCCCGTTGCTTCCTGCCGCTTGCAGACACACCACCGATGTCACAACCCACCAGCCTGCTGATCACCAACGCCGAGGTCCTGGTGACCATGGACGATGCCCGGCGCGAACTGCGCGGCGCCAGCCTGCTGGTGCGCGGCGCGCAGATCGAGGCCATCTGGCCGGCCGGCAGCTTGCCGCCCGGCACCACCGCCGACGAGACCATCGACGCCAGCGGCCACGCGGTGCTGCCGGGCCTGGTGAACACCCACCACCACATGTTCCAGTCGCTCACCCGGGCGATACCGGCCGCGCAGGACGCCGAGCTGTTCGGCTGGCTGAAGACCCTGTATCCGATCTGGGCCGGCCTGACGCCCGAGATGGTGCAGGTGAGCACCCAGGTGGCGATGGCCGAGCTGCTGCTCAGCGGCTGCACCACCAGCAGCGACCACCTCTACCTCTACCCCAACGGCGTGCGGCTGGACGACAGCATCGACGCAGCGGCACAGATCGGCATGCGCTTCCATGCCGCACGCGGCAGCATGAGCGTGGGCGAGAGCGCCGGTGGCCTGCCGCCCGACAGCCTGGTGGAAGACGAGGCCGCCATCCTGGCCGACACCCAGCGCCTGATCGAGCAGCACCATGACCACGGCCGTTACGCCATGCTGCGGGTGGTGGCCGCGCCCTGCTCGCCCTTCTCCGTCAGCCCCGGGCTGATGCGCGACAGCGCGGCGCTGGCACGCAGCCTGGGCACGCGGTTGCACACCCACCTGGCCGAGAACGACCATGACGTGGCCTACAGCCAGGCAAAGTTCGGCATGACGCCCACGCAGTACGCCGAGAGCGTGGGCTGGCTGGGCAGCGACGTGTGGCATGCGCACTGCGTCAAGCTGGATGCGGCGGGCATCGCGCGCTTCGCCGCCACCGGCACCGGCGTGGCCCACTGCCCCTGCAGCAACATGCGCCTGGCCTCGGGCATCGCCCCGGTGCGCCGCATGCTCGATGCCGGCGTGCCGGTGGGCCTGGGGGTGGACGGCAGCGCCAGCAACGACGGCGCCCACCTGCTGGGCGAGGCCCGCACCGCCCTGCTGCTGGCCCGCGTGGGCAAGAGCCTGGAGCCCTTCGGCTGCGACACCGGCCCGCGCGAGATGACCGCCCGCGCCATGCTGGAGCTGGCCACCCGTGGCGGCGCCCGCGTGTTGGGGCGCGACGACATCGGCCACCTGGCGCCCGGCATGGCCGCCGACCTGGCGCTGTTCGACCTGCGCACGCCGGGCTTTGCCGGCGGCGCGGTGCACGACCCGGTGGCTGCGCTGCTGCTGTGCGCGCCGGCCCAGGCGTCCACCACCGTGGTCAACGGCCGCGTGGTGGTGCGTGAAGGCCGGCTGACCACGCTGGACCTGGGCCCGCTGCTGCAACGCCACAACCGCCTGGCGCGGCAGCTGGCCGGCGGTTGACCCGCGCAACCCGGGGCGGCCCCTGCCGCAGCAGACAAGCCAGCCTGGCGCGCCTACCATGCAGCACCGTGCCCTGCTGGCGTGCCGCCCGAAAGGAGAACCCCATGCCCAAGCTCCCTGCCCTGCTGTTGGGCGCATGCGCCAGCATCGGGCTGCTGACCGCCCCCGCACTGGCCTGGGGCCCGCAAGGCCACCTGACCAGCGGCGGCATCGCCGACCAGCTGATCGCCGGCACGCCCACCGCCAAGAAGGTGCGCGCCCTGCTGGGCAGCAACCTGCAGACGGCTGCGGTCTGGGCCGACTGCGCCCGCGCTGTGGAAGGAAAAGCCGGCACCTTTGCCTATGCCAAGGCCGGCCAGTACAAGGACTGCGCCTACTACGAGAACAAGGCCAGCCAGGCCGCGATGGTTGCCTTCGTGCAGCGCAATGCCAGCTACTGCGGCTACATGGCCGGCGAGAAGCGCTGCCGCCACACCGGCTGGCACTTCACCGACGTGCCGATCCAGCGCCAGGCCTATGCGGTTGATTTGCCCGGCGCCGGGCCCGACGACCTGGTGCAGGCCCTCGGCGCCTGCATCACCGTGCTGCAGGGCGGCAAGCCGCCGGCGGGCTTCCACATCGTCGGCAAGAAGGAGGCGCTGCGGCTGCTGGTGCACTTCATGGGCGACCTGCACCAGCCGCTGCACGTCGGCTCGGTCTACCTGGACGACCAGGGCCGGCCGCTGGACCCGGCCACCGAGCAAGAGGCCCATGCCCACAAGAACAGCGGCGGCAACACCATTCTGCTGAAGACCGCCAGGCTGCATGCGGTGTGGGACGACCTGCCCGTCAAGCTGACCACCAGCCTGCTGGCGGGCGCCGGCGCCACCGAGGCACGCCAGGTGCCGCTGTCCAGCGGCCCGGTCGAACGCTGGCCCGTGCTGTGGGCCAGCGACACCCTGCGCGTGGCGCCGCAGGCCTTCCAGGGCCTGCAGTTCAGCGCGCGCAGCGCTGGGGTCTGGCACGCCACTGCCAGCGAGCCGGCCTACCGCCAGGCCCGCGAGAATCTGCAGCGTGCGCAGCTGGCCAAGGCCGGCGCCCGGCTGGCCCAGCTGCTCACCACCCTGATGCCCTGATGCCCTGCCCCCCTGATGCCCTGATGCCCTGATGCGCCATGAACGAACCCCGCAAGCCCAGGCCGCCAACCCCACCCGGAGACCCTTCATGAAAATCGACTTTGTGTCCGACGTGTCCTGCCCCTGGTGCGCGATCGGCTTGAACGCACTCGAGCAGGCGCTGGAGCGTGTGGGGCCCGAGATCAGCGCCACGCTGCACTTCCAGCCCTTCGAGCTGAACCCGCAGATGCCCGGCGAGGGGCAGGACGTGGTGGAGCACCTGTCGCAGAAGTACGGCATCGACGCGGCGCAGGTCGCCGCCAATGCCGAGGCCATCCGCCAGCGCGGCGCCGGCGTGGGCTTCAGCTTCGGCCAGGGCATGCGCCGGCGCGTCTACAACACCTTCGACGCCCACCGCCTGCTGCACTGGGCCGGGCTGGTGGATGGCGACAAACAGCGTGCGCTGAAGCATGCACTGTTCAAGGCCTACTTCACCGACGGGCTGAACCCGGCCGACCATGCGGTGCTGGTGCAGGCGGCGGTGGCCAGCGGGCTGGACGCCGACCAGGCCCGCGCCGTGCTGGAGAGCAACGACTTTCACGACGCCGTGCGCGAGGCGCAGCAGTTCTTCCACCAGCAGGGCATCTCGTCGGTGCCGGCGGT
>JBBRVT010000473.1:0-3593 GCA_038246615.1 Burkholderiales bacterium | reverse complement strand
GTGATCAGCACCAACGACTACCTGGCCAGGCGCGACTGCGAGGAGATGCGGCCGCTGTTCGACTTCTTCGGCCTGGGCAGCGGCGTGGTGCAGGGCGGCATGGAGGCCGATGCGCGCCGCCAGGCGTACGCCCACCCCATCTGTTATGTCAGCGGCAAGGAGCTGGTGTTCGACTATCTGAAAGACCGCCTGGCCGGCCACGGCGTGCTGCCGGCGCAGCTGAGCCAGCTGCAGCAGCTGGTGCGGCCCGGCCAGGGTGGCGCCGGCCGGCCGCTGATCCCGGCGCTGCACTTCGCCATCGTCGATGAAGCCGACAGCGTGCTGATCGACGAGGCACGCACGCCGATGATCCTGTCGCGCGAGGCGCCGGGCCTGCACCCGCCGGCGCTGCTGCACTGGGCGGTGGCGGCGGCGCGTCCGCTGCAGGCCGGCCGCCACTTCGTGCTGCTGCCCGACCGCAGCATCGAGCTGCAGCCCGGCGCGGTGGCGGCCTGCCCGCCGCTGCCCGACGGGCTGCCTGCGGCGTGGCGGTCGGCCACCTGGCGCGCGCAGATCCTGCGCCAGGCGCTGTCGGCGCTGCACTTGTTCACGCTCGACCAGCACTACATCCTGGCCGAGGGCAAGGTGCAGATCGTCGATGAGTCCACTGGCCGGGTGATGCCCGACCGCTCATGGGAGCAGGGCCTGCACCAGCTGATCGAGGCCAAGGAAGGGGTGGCCCTGACGCCCGGCCGCGAGACGCTGGCGCGCATGACCTTCCAGCGCTTCTTCCGCCGTTACTACCTGCTGGCCGGCCTGACCGGCACCGCTGCCGAGGCCGCGCGTGAGCTGTGGACGGTCTACCGCCTGCCGGTGCACCGCCTGCCGCCCAACCGGCCCAGCCAGCGCCGGCGTGCGCCCGACCGCTGGCTGCCCGGCATGGCGGCGAAGTGGCAGGCGGTGGCCGACGCCGCCGCCACGGCGGCCGCACGCGGCCAGCCGGTGCTGGTGGGCACCCGCAGCGTCGAGGCATCGGAGCAGGTGGCCGCCGAGTTCCAGCGCCGCGGCGTCGCCCATGTGGTGCTCAACGCCCGGCAGGACGCCGAAGAGGCCGCGATCGTCGCCGCCGCCGGCGGGGCCGGGCGCATCACGGTGGCCACCAACATGGCCGGTCGAGGCACCGACATCCGCCCTGACCCGGTGACATTGGCCGCTGGCGGGCTGCTGGTGATCCTGACCGAATACCACGAGTCGCCGCGCATCGACCGCCAGCTGTTCGGCCGCAGCGGCCGGCAAGGCCAGCCCGGGCAGGGCATGGCGATCGTCTCGGCTGCCGACCCGCTGCTGGACAAGCTGCCGGCGCTGCTGCGTGCGTTGCTGCCGCTTGCCGCCCAGGTGCGGTGGGCACAATCGCGCGCCGAACGACGGGCCTTGCGCGCCCGCATGCAGACACTGAAGCAGGACCGTGAATTGAACCGCTTGATCGGAATGGCAGGACGGGTGACATGACGAGCTGGAAACCAACGGCGCTGGCCGCCGCGCTGATGCTGGCCTCGCCGGCCTGGGTGGCCTCGGCCACAGCCGCGACCGACGAGTTCGACTGCCTGATCGAGGCCAACCAGGTGGTGGAGATCCGCAGCCCCACGGTCGGCCTGCTGCAGCAGGTGCATGCGCGGCGCGGCGAGACCGTCCGCGCCGGCCAGCTGCTGGTGACCATCGAGTCCAGCGTCGAGCAGAGCGCCGCCGACGCCGCACGGCTGCGCGCCGAGTCCACCGGCGGGCTGCAGCTGGCGCGCGGCAAGGTGGCGGCGCTGCGTGAGAAGGCCCGGCGGCTGACCGCGCTGGCCGAGGAAGAATTCGTCTCGGCCCAGGCCGGCGAGGACGCGCGGGCCGAACTGTCGCTGGCCGAGAGCGAACTGCGCCAGGCCGAGGAGGGCCAGCGCCTGGCCCAGGCCGAGCACCGGCAGACGGTGGACCAGCTGGCGCGCCGGCAGATCCGCTCGCCGTTCGCCGGCGTGGTGGTCGACCGGTACCTGAACCCCGGTGCGCTGGTCGATGCCGGAGACGGCAAGAAGCCGATCATGAAGATCGCCCAGACCCAGCCGCTGGCGGTGCAGGCGATCCTGCCGTTCAGGCTGTTTCCGCAGATCCAGCCCGGCCAGCGTGTGGTGGTGCGGCCCGAGGCGCCGTTCGGCGGCGCCATCGACGCGGTGATCCGCACCAAGGACCGGGTGATCGACGCCGCAGCCGGCACCTTCGGCGTGGTGGCCACGCTGGACAACGCGCGCCAGACCCTGCCTGCGGGCATCCGCTGCCGGCTGCAGGTGCCGGGGTTGAAGTAGCCGGTGCTACTTGTGCTGCTCTCTGGTCAGGCGTTCCGCAAAGGATATGCCGATGGCTGACAGCACGAAGGTGAAGTGGATGATCGCAACCATGGTCACGATCTGGATGCTCTCCAGGCTCAGGTCGCCGCTCAAGTAGGTTTTCAGGGCGTGCACGCCTGAAATCGAAATGATCGCGAAGGCCAGTTTGAGTTTGAGGTTGTAAGTATTGACATGGTCCAGCCAGTCCGGCTTTTTCATGTCCGTCTTGTCGAAGTGCCCGGTGGTCACGAACAGTGAAACGCCTGCCAGCGCGACCACCCAGACCAGCTGCGCCACCATCGTCATGTCCACCAGCTCCAGCACCTTGATGATGAGCGCAATCTTTTCCAGTTCGCCGAACAGCAGCGTATTCATCAGCTTGTAAGTCTCCAGCAGAAACTTGCCCAGAATGCCGAAGATGATGCCGACCAGACCCACGTAGAAAAACAGCATGGTGAAGCGCATGCCGTAAAGCAGAGAACCGACGCTCGAGAGAATTCTTTCCACTTCTGGTTTCCTTGATCGAAAATGAATTCATGCTGTGCGGCCGCGGTGCGCGCCGTTTGTGATGCTGCCAGCGTGGCATGAACCCGGCACCACCGCAGCACAGGGCGGTGCGAGACCGCGCGGGCCGTCCGGTCCAGATGTGGGCACGTTAACCGATCGCGGGCCGTGCGCGGGCCGTGCGCGGGCCGTGCGCTGGTCGCGGCCACGGCCACGGCCCATCCGCTGGCCAGGCGCGACGCTGCCGCCAGCCAGGCAGTTGCACGCCACCCCACATCCACAGGTGTGGCGCCGCTGGACTGGCTGGCCCTGGGCAGATGGCGAATGACCCCGCGCCACGCGGTGCGGTCTGCTCAGACCCGCAGTGCGGCGGCGCAGGCGCGTGTCGGTGGGGTGGGGGGCTCGACCGCGCTGCGGCTTTGACCGCGCAGAGACGGCGCGTTGTTCGGGCAGGAACGAAAGGCGCTCAGGCAGAAGCAGTTTCAGTCACCGCCGGATGAAACGGGAAGTCGGTGTAGCCCTGCGCCGTCGGCGCCGACCATGTCTGCTCTTCCGCCGGCGGATTCAGTGCCCAGCCGTTGGCAAAGCGCGCCACCAGGTCGGGGTTGCTCAGATACGGGCGGCCGAAGGCGATCGAATCCGCCTGGCCGCCGGCAATGGCCGCTTCTGCGCTCTCCTGCGTGTAGCCGCAGTTGCCCATCAACGGCCCGTCGAACACCGCCCTGAATTCGGCCAGTTCCATCGGCT
>JBBRVT010000472.1:0-3600 GCA_038246615.1 Burkholderiales bacterium | reverse complement strand
GCGCTGTTCCAGCCGCCGGGTTGATCCGGCCGGTCTGGCTGCCTGGGCTTCGGCGGCCGGCACCTGCCTGGTGCTGATCGACCGCGACCGCGACTGCGCGACCGCGAGGCTGCGGGTTTACCGCGATATCTCATGAATCGATAGCCCAGCCACGTTCGATTGAATTTCACAGGGCCGGGCCATGCCTCCTATCGTGCGCAGTCCGTCGGCGTCTTTGTCACCAGGAGAAAACCCATGTCCCGCAGCATTTCCACTCTCGCGGCTGTGGCCGCGGCCGCAGCCGCGCTGGCCGCCCACGGTGTCGTGATGGCGCAGAAGGCGCCGCTGTCCAAGCTCGGCAAGGGCGAAGGCCAGGTCGACATCGTGGCCTGGGCGGGCTACATCGAGCGCGGCGCGACCGACAAGAACTTCGACTGGGTGACCGACTTCGAGAAGAAGACCGGCTGCAAGGTCAACGTCAAGACCGCCGGCACCAGCGACGAGATGGTGGCGCTGATGAACGAGGGCGGCTTCGACCTGGTCACCGCGTCGGGCGACGCCAGCACCCGGCTGATCCGCGGCAAGAAGGTGCAGCCGATCAATGTCAATCTGATCCCCAGCTACAAGAGCATCGACCCGCGGCTGCAGAAGGCGCCCTGGCATTACGAGGGCAACACGCACTACGGCGTGCCCTACCAGTGGGGCTGGAACGTGCTGATGTACAACACCAAGGTCTTCGGTGACAAGCCGCCCACCAGCTGGAGCGTGGTGTTCGAAGAAACCACGCTGCCCGACGGCAAGAGCAACAAGGGCCGGGTGCAGGCCTTCGACGGCCCGATCTACATCGCCGACGCGGCGCTGTACCTGATGAAGAAGAACCCGGGCCTGGGCATCAAGGACCCCTACGAGCTGAACGAGACCCAGTACAAGGCCGCACTCGAGCTGCTGCGCGGGCAGCGCAAGCTGGTGGGCAAGTACTGGCACGACGCCTTCGTGCAGATCGACGACTTCACCAACGAGGGCGTGGTGGCCTCAGGCAGCTGGCAGTTCATGGCCAACATCCTGGGCAGCAAGAAGGTGCCGGTGGCCACCGTGGTGCCGGTCGAGGGTGCCACCGGCTGGGCCGACAGCACCATGCTGCATGCCGAGGCCAAGCACCCGAACTGTGCCTACATGTGGCTCGAGCATTCGCTCAACCCCAAGCTGCAGGGCGACTTGTCGGCCTGGTTCGGCTCGGTGCCGGCGGTGCCGGCGGCCTGCAAGGGCAACAAGCTGCTCGGTGATGCGGGTTGCGCGCGCCAGGGTTACAACGACTTCGACAGGATCAGCTTCTGGCGCACGCCGGTGGCGCAGTGCAAGAGCCAGAACAATGCCTGCGTGCCATACCACAAGTGGGTGACCGACTACATCGCGGTGCTGGGCGGGCGGTGACAGGGCCTTGACGCGGTGCTGACCCGATGACGGCGGCGGTCGAGCTCGACGGCGTCGAGTGCGTCTTCGGCGCCGGGCCGGCTGCCGTGCGTGCCGTCGACCGGGTCGACCTGCGCATCGACGCCGGCGAGTTCTTCACCCTGCTCGGGCCGTCGGGCTCGGGCAAGACGACCTGCCTGCGCATGATCGGCGGCTTTACCCTGCCCACCGCCGGCCGCATCCGCATCGGCGGGGTTGATGTGACGCGGCAGCCGCCCTACCTGCGGCCGGTGAACACCGTGTTCCAGGACTACGCGCTGTTCCCGCACATGAGCATCCGCGACAACGTGGCCTACCCGCTGATGGTGCGCGGGCTCGGTAAGGCCGAGCGTGCACAGAAGGCCGATGATTTGCTGGCGCTGGTGCAGTTGCCCGGCGTGGGCGCGCGCCGGCCGGCGCAGCTGTCGGGCGGCCAGCGCCAGCGGGTGGCGCTGGCGCGCGCGCTGGTCGGCCAGCCGCAGGTGCTGCTGCTGGATGAACCGCTGGGCGCACTCGACCTCAAGCTGCGCGAGCAGATGCAGAGCGAGCTGAAGGCGCTGCAGCGGCGGCTGGGCATCACCTTCCTGTTCATCACCCATGACCAGCATGAAGCCTTGTCGATGAGCGACCGCATCGGCGTCTTCAATGCCGGCCGGCTGGAGCAGGTGGGCACGCCGGCTGACGTGTACGACCGGCCGGCCACGCGCTTCGTCGCGCAGTTCATCGGTGCGGCCAACCTGCTCGACGGCGCAGCGGCGCAGCGCTTCACCGGCCATGCCGGCGCGATGCTGCGCCCCGAGCGCATCCGCCTGGGCGATGCCGCCGGCGCGCGCACCAGCGCCACCGTGGCCGAGGTGCAGTACTTCGGCGCCTTCACCCGGCTGAAGGTCGATGCCGGCGGCACCGTGCTGCAGGCCGACCTGCCGACCGAACCCGGCGCGGCCCCGATCGAGCCCGGCCGCCTGGTGCACCTGCACTGGGATGCGCGGGCGGTGCATCCGCTGCAGCCATGAGCCCCGCCCGGCCGCCCGCAGGGGCTCACGCCCGCTCGGCGCGAAGGGCCGCAGGCCCGGGGGTGCACCAGTGAACACGCTGGCGGTCACGGGGCTGCCGCCGCCCACGCTGCGTCGGCGGGTGTCCGACCTGCTCTACACCCGCCGCGGCCTGCTGCTGCTGGCGCTGCTGGCACCGCCGCTGCTGTGGTTCGGCGTCATCTACCTGGGTAGCCTGTTCGCGCTGCTGGCCAACGCCTTTTTCCGGCTCGACGATTTCACCGGCCAGGTGGTGCGCGAGGTCGGTGTCAGCAACTTCATCGCGCTGCTGGAGCCCGCCAACCTCGACGCCGCCCGCCGCACGGTGGGCATGGCCATCGCCGTCACGCTGGCCTGCACGGTGCTGGCCTTTCCGGTGGCGCTGGTGATGGCGCGCACCAGCGGCGCCACCAAGGCGCTGCTCTATATCGCGGTGATGCTGCCGCTGTGGAGCAGCTACCTGGTGCGCCTGTATGCCTGGAAGCTGCTGCTGGCCAAGGAAGGGGCGATCAGCTGGGCAGCGCAGCAGCTGCACTTCAGCTGGCTGCTCGAGGCGTTGCTGGCCACGCCGCTGATCGGCGGGCCGTCGCTCAGCTTTTCGACCTTGGGCACCTTCGTGGTCTTCGTCTACATGTGGCTGCCGTTCATGGTGCTGCCGCTGGTGGCGGCGGTCGAGCGCATCCCCCCCAGCACCCTGGAGGCCTCGGCCGACCTCGGCGCGCACCCGGCCACCACCTTCGCCCGCGTGGTGCTGCCGCTGGCCATGCCCGGTGTGGCGGCGGGGTCGATCTTCACCTTCAGCCTGACGCTGGGCGACTTCATCATCCCGCAGGTGATCGGCGACTCCACGCTCTATATCGGCCAGGTCATCTACCGCCAGCAGGGCGTGGCCGGCAACATCCCGTTTGCCGCAGCCTTCTCGCTGGTGCCGATCGTGGCCATCGGGCTGTACCTGTGGTTCGCCAAGCGCCGTGGGGCTTTCGATGCGGTCTAGGCTGCTGGTGGCATCGGCCTGGGCGGTGGTGCTGTTCCTGCACCTGCCGCTGGCGCTGATCGTGCTGTATGCCTTCAGCGCCGAGGACAAGAGCTATGTCTTCCCGCCACCCGACCTGACGACACGCTGGTTCGCGGTGGCCTGGGG
>JBBRVT010000471.1:0-3610 GCA_038246615.1 Burkholderiales bacterium | reverse complement strand
GGTGCCGGGGCTCGGCATCGCCACGGTCTACCGCAACATCAAGGCGTTGGTGGACGAGGGCGAGTTGCGACCGGTGAACCTGCCGGGCGAGAACCCGCGGTTCGAGTTGGCCGGCCACCATCACCATCACCACTTTCAGTGTCGGCAGTGCGAGCGGGTTTTCGACGTGCATGCCTGCCCCGGCGACCTGTCGGCGCTGGCGCCTCAGGGCTTCACGGTGGAGGACCACGACCTGACGCTGTATGGCCGCTGCAAGGACTGTGCGCCGCGCACAGCCGTCCCAGCGCCGCGCCGCACACCTGCGCCCAGCACGGCCGGGCACCAGCACCGCGGCTGAACCGCCCCTTGCGGAGGTGGCCGTGCTGACGGCGGGCGCGGGAACCCGCCTGCTGTGGGCCACAGCCATCGTCGCCGGTCTGTGGGCTCTGGTGGCCTGGGCCTTGGCATGACCGCCGCCTCGTCTGCCGTTCGTCTGCATGACCTCACCGTGGCCTACCGCGGCCACCCCGCCGTGCACCACCTGAGCGGCACCTTCCTGGCCGGGGCCATGACGGCCGTGGTGGGCCCCAACGGCGCTGGCAAGAGCAGCCTGCTGGGCGCGCTGGGGGGAGCCTTGCGCAGTTTCGAGGGCCGCATCGAGCACGACGCCGCGCTGCGCATCGCCTACCTGCCGCAGGCCTCGGCGCTGGACCGCAGTTTTCCGGTGCGGGTGTACGAGGTGGTGGCCATGGGCCTGTGGGCGCGCATCGGCAACTTCGGCGCTCTGCGCGGCGCCGACCGCAGCCGCGTGGACGAGGCGCTCGCCGCCGTGGGCCTGTCGGGCTTCGGGCAGCGCCTGCTGGGTGAACTGTCTGCCGGCCAGGCGCAACGCGTGCTGTTCGCGCGGGTGCTGGTGCAGGACGCCGGTTTGATTCTGCTGGACGAACCCTTCAACGCCATCGACGCGCGCACCACCGCAGACCTGCTGGCGCTGCTGCACCGCTGGAAACACGAAGCGCGCACCGTGATCGCCGTGCTGCACGACCTGGAACAGGTGCGCGCGAACTTCGAGCAAGTCTTGCTGCTGGCCCGCGAGCCGGTGGCTTGGGGCCCGACCGCGCAGGTGCTGGACGCCGCCCACCTGTTCAAGGCGCGCCAGATGGCCGAGGCCTGGGACGACGCGGCAGCGCGTTGCGAGCGGGTCGCATGAGCGTCGTCGCGCAAGCCCTCGTCGGGCCCTTCGTGGAGTTTCCGTTCATGCGCCGGGCGCTGGTGGCGACCTGGGCGTTGTCGCTCGGCAGCGCGCCCATCGGCTGCGTGCTGGTGCTGCGCCGCATGAGCCTGGTGGGCGACGCGATGGCGCATGCCGTGCTGCCCGGCGCCGCGGCCGGCTTTCTGCTGGCCGGCCTGTCGTTGCCGGCGATGAGCCTGGGCGGCTTCATCGCCGCGCTGGCGGTGGCATTGGCGGCCGGTTTCGTCACCCGCCACACGCCGCAACGCGAAGATGCCAGCTTCGCCGCGTTCTACCTGATCGCGCTGGCGCTGGGGGTGCTGCTGGTGTCGCTGCGCGGCAGCCAGATGGACCTGATGCACATGCTGTTCGGCAGCGTGCTGGCGGTGGACGACGCAGCGCTGCTGCAGATCGCCGTGGTGGCCAGCATCACCTTGTGGGCACTGGCGCTGCTGTACCGGCCGCTGGTGCTGGAGAGCTTCGACCCCGGCTTCCTGCGCAGCGTGGGCGGCCCGGGTGCGGCCGTGCACATGGCGTTGCTGGTGCTGCTGGTGGCCAACCTGGTGAGTGCCTTCCAGGCCCTGGGCACCCTGATGGCGGTGGGTTTGATGATGTTGCCCGCCACGGCGGCGCGCTTCTGGGTGGCCGGGTTGCCGGCGATGGCCACAGTGGCGGTGGCCATCGGCGTCGTGTCAGGCACGCTGGGGCTGCTGCTGTCGTACCACGCCGAGTTGCCGTCCGGCCCCTGCATCGTGCTGGTGTGCGGCGCGGCCTACGTTTTGTCGGTACTGTTCGGCGCCCGTGACGGCGTGCTGCTGCGACGGCTGCGCAAACCCGTTCACCTGGCTCGCTGAGTCGCGAACTCCCCATGACCCCCATGAACCGAAGAAACCTGATCCGCAACGCCGCCATGGCGGCTCTGCCGGTGTGGCCGGCCCTGCCCGTGCGGGCGCAGACCCAGGCACCCGTCGTGGCACCGAACATCGTGGCGAGCTTCTCGATCCTGGCCGACATGACGCGTGAGATCGCGCCGGCTGCGCTGGAAGTCAGCGCATTGGTCGGCCCCAATTCAGACGCGCATGTCTTCGAGCCCACACCCGCGCATGGCAAGCGCCTTGCGCAGGCCGGTCTGGTGGTGGTCAACGGCCTGGGTTTCGAGGGCTGGATCGACCGGCTGGTGAAGGTGTCGGGCTATCGCGGACCGGTGGTCGTGGCGAGCCGCGGCATCAGCCCACGTCAAGGCGGAGACCACGGCACCGACCCGCATGCCTGGCAAGACCTGACTCTGGCGCGCCGTTACGTGGCCAACCTGCGCGATGCCATCGCCGAGCGCTGGCCACAGCATCAGGCCGAGCTGAAGGAGCGCAGCGCGGCCTACCTGCAACGCATCGACGGGCTGGACCGGCAGGTGCGCGAGCAGCTCGGTGCCATCCCGCGCGCGCAGCGCCGTGTCATCACCTCGCACGACGCCTTCGGTTACTACGCCGCAGCCTACGGCGTCGACTTCCTCGCGCCGCAGGGCTGGAACACCCACAGCGAGCCCTCTGCCGCTGCCGTGGCCAGGCTCATCCGCCAGATCAAACAGGACGGCGTGCGCGCCTTGTTCGTCGAGAACATCAGCGACCCGCGAATGATCCAGCGCATCGCGCGGGAGGCCGGTGCGCAGGTGGGCGGCACCTTGTACTCGGATGCGCTGTCTGCGGCCGGCGGACCGGCTGAGACCTATCTGAAATTGTTCGCACACAACACCCGCACGTTGGTGGCGGCGCTGAGCGCGACGCGCTGAGCTTTGAACCCCAGGAGATCACCGATGAAGATGAACCCGACCACCCTGTCAATCGCGCTGGCAATCGGCACCTTCGCGATGGTGACCACGTTACCGGCTGCCCACGCCGGCAAGGCCCACGAGCACGGCGTCGCGAAACTGGACGTGGCCATCGAAGGCAACAAGCTCACGGTGGCGCTGGAGTCGCCGCTGGACAGCCTGCTGGGCTTCGAGCGCGCGCCCGGCACCGATGCAGAACGCAAGGCCGCCGCCGACGTGCTGGCGCGCCTGCGCGGCGGCGGCGCGCTGTTCAAGGCCGATGCCGCAGCGCAGTGCACGCTGAGCAAGGCCGAGGTCACTGCGCCGGTGCTGGAGCCAGCCACCACGGCGGCTGGCAAGGCACCGGCTGGCGAGCATGCCGACCTCGACGCCATCTACGAGTACGCCTGTGCGCAACCGCAGCAATTGCGCACGCTCGATCTGGGCCTGTTCGACGCCTTCAAGCGCATGCAGCGCATCGACGTGCAGGTGGCCGGCGCACAGGGGCAGAGCAAGGTCACGCTGAAGCGGCCGGCGCGGACGGCGAAACTGGTGCGGTGAGCGCGGCGACGAGGTATTCCTGAGCTCGGTGCAGC
>JBBRVT010000470.1:0-3618 GCA_038246615.1 Burkholderiales bacterium | reverse complement strand
TGCAGTCTGGGGCGTGGCACCAGCGCAGCCAGCCGCTGCATGAACTCCAGCGGCGACATCACCAGGTGGGTGGTGCCGTCGCGCCAGGGGGTCTTGAGCTTGAGCACCACTTGCCCGGCCGCGTTGGTTTGCACGCGCTCGGACGCCGATAGCTTTCTGAAGAAGCCGGAGCTGTCGCTTCGGCTGGCGGCTGGTGACGCCGTGATGCAGTTTCAAATCTGTGGGCTGACCGCCAGCGCGGTGGCGTTGACGCTGTATCAGGACCTGGACGGCGACGGCAAGATGAGCCGCAACCTGATGGGCATGCCGTCCGAGCCCTGGGGCAGCTCGGGCGCGCCCGGCGCCTTCGGTCCGAGCTGGGAGGCGGCCCGCGTGCCGCTGGACGGCAAGACCATCGTCGTCAAGATGTCCATCTGAAGGGGTTTGCACCATGCAACGCCGAAACCTTTTGCACGCTGCCGCCGGCGCCCTCGGCGCCATGGCCACCGTGGCCGCGCCGGCCCTGGCGCGGCCGGCGCGCGCCGATGACTTTGCCGCGGCCGTGGCCCACCAGCCTCTGATGCAGCCCTTCAAGGGCGTGACCGATGCCAGCGGGGATGTCGATGGCGTGGCGCTGCTGCGCGGCCGTTGGCCTGAGGACTTGCGCGGGCGCTTCTACCGCAACGGCCCGGCGTTGTTCGAGCGTGCCGGCCAGCGCTACCACCACTGGTTCGATGGTGACGGCATGGTGCAGCAGTTCACCATCGGCGCCGGCCGTGGCGGGCGCGAAATCACCCACCGCGGACGCCTGGTGCGCACCGCCAAACTGAAAGCCGAGCAGCAGGCCGGGCGCTTCCTGATGTCGGCGCTGGGCACCCGTATCGAAGGCGGACCGCCATCGGGCGGCCCCGATTCGCACAACGTGGCCAATACCAACGCCATCGAGCACGCCGGCCGCGTGCTGGCCTTGTGGGAAGGTGGCTCGGCCTATGCGCTGGACCCTGCTGATCTGTCGACGCAAGGCCCCGTCACCTGGCGCAACGACCTGCAGCAGATGCCGTTTTCAGCCCATCCCAAGGTGGACAGCGCCGGCCACCTGTGGAACTTCGGCACCAGCGGCAGGGCCATCGTGGCCTGGCACATCGACCCCCAGGGCCGGCTGGCCAGGGTGCAGGTGGCTGAGTCGCCTTATCCCAGTGGCATGGTGCACGACATGGCCATCACACCGCGCTACCTGGTGCTGCCATTGCCGCCGGTGTCGTTGAACTTCGGCTCCACGGTGGCTGAAGGGCCGCGCCGCTTTGCGCTGCAGGCAGGCGAGCCGCTGCGGGTGCTGGTGATGGAGAAAGACGACATCACCCGCCAGCGCGTGTTCGAGCTGCCGCCTGAAATGGTGTTTCACATCGGCAATGCCCACGAGACTGCCGACGGCCAGGTGATGCTGAGCTATGTCGGCGCGCCCGACGCCGGGTTTCTGGACCAGGCCGCCGTGGCGCTGATGGCGGCGCGGCCGCAGCAGGCTGGCAACGTGCAGCTGCGCACGGTGATGCTGGACATGAAGACCGGCCGCGCGCAGCAGCAGGCGCTGCCGGGCGAGGTCGAGTTTCCGCGCATGGACCCGCGGCGCATCGGTGCAAGTGCGCGCTGGCTGGTCACCGGCGCGTCCTGGCAAGCCTATCCGGGCCGACAGGCCGGGCTGCTGCACGGGGTGCAGATGGTGGACAGGCACAGCGGGCGCCAGCGCCGTTTCGACTATGGCGAACACCTGGTGGCGGAAGAGCACATCGTGGTGCCCAAGCCCGGCAAGACGGGCGAACTCGACGCCGGGCTGCTGGGCACCACCTTCGACGCCCGCCGGCAGAGCACGGTGCTGAACCTGCTGGACGCCGCCCATGTGGAAGACGGGCCGCTGGCGCAAGCGGTGTTGCCTTATCTGCTGCCGCTGGGCTTTCACGGCAACTTCACGGCGCCTTGACGCCGGCGGCCTGAAGTCGTGGCATCGTTGCTGGATATGAACGATGTTGCCGCACCCCTGGATGTCGCCATCGTCGGCGCGGGCATCGCCGGTGTCATTCACTTGCACTATGCGCGCCGCGCCGGCTTGCGGGCCCTCGTCTTCGAGCGTGCACCTGCTGTCGGCGGGCTGTGGCGCACGCTGCCGGCGTGGCAGGACATCCAGATCAGCCCGGCCGACTGGGCCCTGGGCGGCGTGCCGCTGGAAGGGGCGCTGCAGCCCCAGGTGCTGGCCAACATCGAAGGCTGGGTGCGCCACTTCGATCTGGCTGACGGTATCCGGTTCAACACCCCGGTGGAAAAGGCGACCCCCACCGCTGACGGTTGGCTGTTGCAGACGCCCGACGGCCCCGTGCTGGCGCGCCACCTGGTGGCCGCCACGGGCGCCCACAACCGCCCGCGGGTCCCGCCTGTGCACCGGCAGGCCAGCGAGGTGCAGGAATGGCATGCCGGCGCGCTGCACGACCCCGGCGTGCTGCGCGAGCGCAAGGTGCTGGTGGTGGGCGGCGGCGCGTCGGCCTTCGACCTGCTGGACCAGTGCATCGAACAGGGCGCAAGGCACATCACCTGGGTGTACCGCGGGCTGAAGTGGTTCGTGCCTACCGGCAAGCCCAAACACATTGCCGGCAGCGTGCGCGGTTTTGCGCGGATGCAGAACAGCGGGCTGTCGGCGGCCGAACAAAGCGCCACCATCAACGCCGACATGCGCCAGCGATACCAGCGCTTCGGCCTCGAATCGATCCTGCCGCAGCAGCCTTTCGACGTGCTGAAAGACCAGCTGATACCGGGCCGCCTGCGCATGACGGCGCACTTCGGCAGCCTGCATCGCGTGCCCGGCAGCGTGCTGGCCATCGAAGGCCGCAGCGTCACCCTCAGCGGGGGCCAGATTGTGGACACCGACGTGCTGCTCTGGGGCACCGGCTACGAAATGGACTTGCGCTGGATCGATGTGCCCGCGCTGGCGGCCTTGCGCAGCAGCGACGCGCTGATGGCGCGTTGTGGCTGCATCTTTCGCAGCCTGGATGCCGGCCATCTGTATCTGCCGCAGACCGGGCTTGACGGTATCGGCGCCGCACCGTTTGCCAACGCGCTGCTGGCGCGCAGCACCATGTCGCACATCAGCGGCAAGGCGCAACTCGACATGGCCGCGGTAGGCCACAAGGTGAACCACTTCGACATCGTGGCGCACCTGGCGCCGCGCGACAGCGGCAGCTTCGAGCCCGGCGTCTGGCAGGAGCAGTTCAGCCGCCTGGCGCTGCACACGCCTGATGAGCAGCCGTACCCGCTGCCTTGACGCGCGCTTGAGACGTTATGACCAGGACGTTTTGACCAGGTCGTTTTGCTCAGGACGTTTTGCTCAGGCCACCTTGCTCAAGCTGCTTTGCTCAGGCGGCTGGGGGATAGGCTTTTCAAACGCCCTTTTTTCTCCCAAAACACCCCCCGCCGAGCTCTCGGACACGCACCCGCGTGGTTGTTGGGCGCGGCACCAGCCCGTTGAACACTGATGGCAGCCCCAAAGGGTGTCGTTCGTAGCGCTTGCCTTCGGGTTTTCCCGGGCGACGTGGCCTCAAACCTCGGCCTTGCAAAGCCCAGACGCAGCCGATCTCCGCAGCTCCGGCATCGGGG
>JBBRVT010000469.1:0-3633 GCA_038246615.1 Burkholderiales bacterium | reverse complement strand
AATTCGTCCAGGCCCATGTCCATCACCATGCTGCCCTTGCCCGACACGCCGGCATTGGCAAAACACGCATGCACCGTGCCCAGCGCGGCCACCGACTGGGCGAAGGCGGCGTCCACCTGCGCCTCGTCGCCCACGTCGCACACCAGTGCGTGCACCCGGCTGGCATCGCCGCCCTGTTGCACCACTTCGGCGGCCAGCTGCGCCCGCGCGGCCTCGGTCTTCTCGGCGCGGTTGCCCCAGATCGACACGCTGGCCCCCGATGCCAGCAGCGCCCGGGCCATGCCCAGGCCGATGCCGCCGTTGCCGCCGGTGACGACGACACCGCGGCCGCTCAAGTCGAAGGGTTGGTACATGTTGCCTCCTGGCGGCACGCACAGCGCCGCGGGTTGTTGTGGGCGGCTCTCAGGCTCTCATACCGCCGTCTGCCCCGGCAATTGCCGGGTCACTGGATGCGAGCTGCTCAGGCCGCCGTCCACCGCGATGGCCTGGCCGTTGACATAGCTGCTCTGCGCGCTGGCCAGGAACAGTGCCACATTGGCCAGCTCTTCCGGCTGGGCAGCGCGGCGCAGCGGGTTCAGGCGGCCCAGCTTGTGGGTCACGCCCTTGTCCCTGGCGTAGTTGAAGGTGGGTTTGGTCATGCCGGTCTCGGTGAGGCCGGGGCACAGCGCGTTCACCCGCACGCCGGTCTCGCACAGCTGTTGGGCCGAGACCATCGCCAGGTTGATGACCCCGGCCTTGCTCGCCGAATACGCCGGGCCGCCGGCGCCCGAGCGGATACCCGCGACGCTGGCCGTGCAGATGATGCTGCCGCCATTGCCGGCATCGGCCATCGCCTTGCCGGCATGCTTGACCATCAGCCAGGGGCCGATCAGGTTGACGCGCAGCACTTCTGTCCACAGTTCGGGCGTGGCGTCGAAGATGTTGGCCATGCCGCCGCCAATGCCGGCGTTGGCAAAGGCCACATCCAGCCGACCGTGGGCAGTGAGCGCTGCCGCCACCAACCGGGCCACGTCGGCCTCCACGCCGGCGTCCATCTGGAACGCGGTGGCCTGGCCGCCGGCGGCCACGATGGCCTGGGCGGTGTCGTGCACCGCTTCGGTCTTGTCACCGAGCACCAGCCTGGCGCCTTCGGCGGCGAACAGCAGCGCTGACGCGCGGCCGATGCCCGAGCCGGCGCCGGTGATGATGGCGACCTTGCCGTCGAGTTGTCCTGCCATGGTGGTGATCCTTCAGCCCAGCGCTGCGTAGCGTTCCAGATGGTGGTCGGCGTCGCCGAAGCGCAGCGCCGCAGTGGTGAGGCGGCGGAAGGTGTGCGAGACCTTCAGCTCTTCCGTCATGCCCATGCCGCCGTGCAGCTGCACCGACTCCTGGCTGACCTGGCGCGCGGAATCGGCCACCTTCACCATCGCTGCCGACACCGCGCGGCCGCGCTCGGCCGCAGTGGCTGCGCTGTCCACCTTGCTGGCCGCCAGGATGGCCAGCGAGCGGGCCTGCTCGGTGCAGATCAGCATCTCCACCATGCGGTGCTGCAGCACCTGGAAGCTGCCGATCGGCACGCCGAACTGCTTGCGCTGCTTGATGTAGTCCAGCGTGGCGTCGCAGGCGCTCTGCATCGCGCCGATGGTGTCGGCACACAGCAGCGCACTGGCGAAGTCATGCGCTTCCTCGATGGCCGGGCCGGCGCTGCCGGCCGTGCCCAGCAGCGCGTCGGCGCCCACCAGCAGGTTGGCCAGGCGCACATCGGCGACGCGCAGGCCGTCGACCGTGCGGCTGGGGTTCAGGGTCACGCCAGCAGCCTGCGGGTCGACCAGGAACAGGCTGCTGCCCTGCGGCGCGGCGGCCGACACGACCAGCAGCGTGGCCGATGCCGCGCCCACCACCATGCACTTGGCGCCGTCGAGCACCCAGCCGCTGCCCTCGGGCGTGGCGGTGGTGCCGGCAGGCGCCAGGTCGTAGCGCCGGCCTGGCTCCAGCCCGGCAAACGCCAGCTTCACCGATCCGTCGATCAGCCCGGGCAGCCAGGCCGCCTTCTGCGCCGCGCTGCCGGTGCGTGCCAGCAGCCGGCCGGCCAGGCCAACGTTCTCCAGCAAGGGCTCCACCACCAGGGCTTCACCGAAGGCTTCCATCACCGCCATCAGATCCAGCGCGCCGCCGCCGAAGCCACCATCGGCCTCGGGCAGGGTGATGGCCGTCAGGCCCATCTCGGCAAAGGCTGCCCAAGCCGCATCACTGCTGCCGCTGGCCGAAGTCAGGATGGCCTTGCGCTGCTCGAAGCTGTAATTGGTGGCCAGGTACTTGCGCAGGCTGTCGGCCAGCTGCTGCTGTTCTTCACTGTGGTCGAAGTTCATGGTGTCTCCCTCACAGACCAAGCGACATCTTGGCGATGATGTTGCGCTGGATCTCGTTCGATCCGGCGTAGATGCTGGCCTTGCGGTAGTTGAAATAGCGCGGCGCGAGGCGGCTGGTGAAGTGGTCGATGGCGCCACTGACGTTTCCATGGCTCACCGCCTTGAACGGCTGGGCCATCGGGCCGGCGGCCTGCATCATCAGCTCGGTGATCATCTGCTGCACCTCGGTGCCGCGGATCTTCAGCATGCTCACGTCGGCGCCCGGCGGCTGGCCGGTGCGGCGCATCTTGTCGAGAAAGCGCATCGAGGTGATCTCCAGCGCGTCCAGCTCGATCTCGACCCGCGACAGCTTGTCGCGGAAGCGCACGTCCTCGATCAGCGGCTTGCCGTTCTTGAGTTCACGCCCAGCCAGCTCTTTCAAGGCCGCCAGCTCGCGCTTGCTGCCGCCCACGTTGCCCGAGCCCATGCGCTCATGGCCCAGCAGGTACTTGGCCACCGTCCAGCCCTTGCCTTCGTCATGCACCAGGTTTTCCACTGGCACGGCGACGTTGTCGAAGAACACCTCGTTCACTTCGTGGCCGCCGTCCATCAGGATCAGCGGCCGCACGGTGATGCCGGGGGTGCTCATGTCCACCAGGATGAAGCTGATGCCGTCCTGCCGCTTCTCGGCGGTGCTGTCGGTGCGCACCAGGCAGAAGATCCAGTCGCCGTAGTGGCCCAGCGTGGTCCAGATCTTCTGGCCGTTGATGACGTACTTGTCGCTGTTGGCACCAGTTCCCCGGTCGGCACGGCACTTCAGCGACGCCAGGTCAGAGCCCGAGCCGGGCTCGGAATAGCCCTGCACCCAGAAATCGTCACCCTCGCGGATGCGCGGCAGGAAGCGCGCCTTCTGCTCGGGCGATCCGAACTTCAGCAGCACGCTGGCGCACATCGCCGGGCCGAACGACGGCAGGCCGGGCGCGCCGGCCAGGCCGAACTCTTCGTCGTAGATGTAGCGCTGCGTGATGTCCCAGCCGGTGCCGCCCCACTCCACCGGCCAGTGCGGCACGCTCCAGCCCTTGGCGGCCAGGATCTTGTGCCAGCGCAGGAAGTCGTCCTTGCTCAGGCCGTGGTAGCCGGTCACCTTGGCGCGGATGTCGTCGGGCAGGTTGGCGTCCAGCCAGCCGCGCACCTCGTTGCGAAAAGCCTGTTCGTCGGCCGAATAGCTCAAGTCCATGGGGTGTCACCTTGCTGAATGTCGTTGCTGCGGGGCGGCTGAACCAGGCGGCCGCCGCGGAACCGGCTT
>JBBRVT010000468.1:0-3640 GCA_038246615.1 Burkholderiales bacterium | reverse complement strand
TTGGCGTAAAAGCTGAACACCGTGGCGTCGCTGGCCCGCGTGCCCACGCGCCGGCCGGCGCAGGTGGTGGGCAGGGCGTGGGCGGCGTCTTCCACCACCTTCAGGCCATGCTTGTTCGCGATCGCCAGGATGGCGGGCATGTCGGCCGACAGGCCGGCGTAGTGCACCGGGATGATGGCCTTGGTGCGCGGTGTGATGGCCGCCTCCACTGCCGCAGGGTCGATGTTCAGCGTGGCCGGGTCGATGTCGACCAGCTTCACGTCGGCACCCAGGTAACGCACCACCTCGGCGGTGGCGGTGAAGGTGTGGGTGGTGGTGATGACTTCGTCGCCCGGGGCGATGCCGATGGCCTCCAGCGCCAGGTGCAGGCCGGCGGTGGCCGAGTTGACGGCGATGCAGTGCAGGCCGTCGGTGCTGTCACCGGCATCGCCCAGCCAGGCCTTGAAGTCGGCCTCGAAGCGCCTGGCCTTGGGCCCGGTGGTGACCCAGCCGCTGCGCAGCGTGTCGACCACCTCGGCAATGTCGTCCTCGCCGATCTCGGGCAGGGCGAAGGGCAGGAACGGCAGGGTGGATGGGTCGGCGGGGGGCATGCGGCAGAGGTCTTGGGCTGCCGGCGGACCGACGAACTTCGACATTTTACGGCGCGGGTTGGCGGCCGTCTGGCGGTTGTCTGGCGGTTGTCTGGCGGTTGTCTGGCGGTTGTCCGGCGGTTGTCTGGCACTGCCCGGCCTGGAAGACCAGCCCGTGCGCTGCCTGCGCCACAATCGCCAATCGGAGGTGTGACCATGGCCCCGGCGCAGCAAAAGATGACCCTCGTCGAGTTTCTGGCCTGGGAAGACCAGCAGCCAGAACGGCATGAGTTCTACAACGGCGAAGTGTTTGCCATGGTGGGCGGCCGGCGCATTCATGAGCGCGTGATTGGCAACCTGGCCTACCGGCTGCGCGGCCATCTGGAGGGTTCAGCCTGGCAGGTCTTTGCCGCCGGGATGAAGCTGCAGCTCGCCGACGACACCGTCCTCTACCCCGATGTCATGGTCACCTGCGACCGGGCCGACCTGCGCGCCGACCTGGCGTTGCGCGCACCGACGCTGGTGATCGAGGTGCTGTCGCCCAGCACGCAGGCGTACGACCGCAGCAAAAAGTTTGCGCTCTACCGGCAGCTGGCGTCGCTGAAGGAATACATCCTGATCGACCCGGAGACCTTGCGCATCGAAGGTTTCAGGCGCGAGCCCGATGACCGCTGGGTGCTGGTCGACATGAGCCAGGACGCCGTGATGGACTGCGCCAGCGTGGGCTGCGCAGTGCCGCTGGTGCAGGTGTTCGACGGCATCAACCCGGACGAGTGACTGTTGCCGGCATCGGCATCGGCAACGGCTTGTGCAACCACACCAGCACGTGGGTGCGCAGCAGCGGCAGGGCATTGAACAGCGGGTACAGCGCCGGGCTCAGCCTGCACACCGCGCGGGCAATCGGCGGGGCCAGCGTCAGCTTGCGGACCGTGGCCACCCCCTGCGGAAACAGGGCCCGCACCCGCGCCAGCGGCACGCCGCGCACATCCCGGTTGCGCGGGTTGTCGACGGTGAAGTCGTACCACAGCACACCGCCGCCCGGCGCCACCCAGCGCCACATCGCGCTGGCCAGTCGCTGCTGGAAGGCGTCGTCCAGCAGCGAGCTGAACACGGTGCTCTGCAGCACGATGTGCTGGCTGCCAGGCGCGATCGCCAGCTGGCTGGCGTCACCCGCATGCAGCACCACGGCCGCCGGCAGCACCGCGCGTGCCTGCGCCAGGCGCTCTTGCAGCAGGTCGGCCCCGGCCAGGTGCTGGGGCGCAAAGCCCAGGCGCAAAAGCTCCAGCAGGTTACCGCCGGCGCCGCAGCCCACCTCCAGCACCCGCAGCGCAGCAAGATCGGTCAGGCCCTGCTGCACGAACAGCCGCAGCATCGCGCGCTGGCGCTCCTGCACCGACAGCCACACATCGGGCTGCAGCATGCTGTAGCGGTCTGCCGCGCCACGGCGGGCGTAACGGGCGGCCACTGCGGCGGTCTCGTCCTGCCCGTCGGTGCTCATCGCTGCATCGCCTGCAAGAAGCGCTGGGCCAGCACCGGGTAGGTATGGTGCGCCAGCACGAAAGCCCGGCCGCGCCGGCCCATGGCCGCACGCTCGGCCGCCGGCAGTGCGGCCAGGCGGTGCAGGCCGGCGGCCACGGCAGCGGGGGACTCAGGCGGCACGGTCAGCCCGCAGCCGCTCTCGGCCACCGGGTCGTTGCCGGCGTCCACGCTGTGCAGCACCGCGCAGCCGGCCATCATGTAGTCCATCAGCTTGTTGGGCGCGATGCCGAAGCGGTAGATCGGCACCCGCTGCCAGCAGATGACGGCGATGTCGATGGCCGCCAGCAGCGACGGGATCTGCGCCTTGGGGATCGGCGGCAGCAGTTGCACATTGGCCAGGCCCTCGTCGGCCACGCGCTGCACCAGGCGGGCGCGCTCATGGCCGTCGCCCACCATCACGATGGCGATGGGTGCATCGCGCAGCAGCGCAGCCGCATCCAGCAGGTCATCCAGCGCATTGGGCAGGCCCATCGATCCGGCATAGCCGACCACGGTGCGGCCGGCGGCGCGCTGGGCAGCGATGGCCTGGGCCACGTCGCCGCGCAGCGGCGGCGGGGTGTCGGTCCACTCGTCTGGCGTGATGCCGTTGGGCACGATCACCAGCTTGCGCAGGTCGAGCCCGTGCGCCGCCATGTGGCCCTGCACCTTGGGCAGCATGCTGACCACCACATCGGCATCGCGGTAGGCGGCGTCTTCCGCCGCCTGGCACAGGCGGATGAATGGGTGGCCAGGCGACATGCCCGACAGCTCGATCGGGCTCAGCGGCCAGAGGTCGTGCACCTCGAACACCAGCTTGGCCCGGGCCATGCGGGCGATGCGCCGTGCCACCCAGATGTCCATCGGATAGGTGCTGCTGGCGATCACCACGTCGGGCTGCACATCCCGCACCAGCCGCCGCGTCTGGCTCCAAACCTGCGAGAGATAGCGCCAGATGTTCCACACCCGGCCCACGCCGTTGCCCTGGTAGGCAGGCGTGGGCAGCCAGCGGTAGGCGATTCCGTCGATGGTTTCGTCACCCGCCTGCGGCTGGCGCGCCCGCACATGCGAGAAATCAGCCGCCACCAGTTGTACCCGGTGCCCTGCGCGCACCCATTCACGCGCCAGGTAGTAGGGCCGGTACTCCATGCCCAGCGCCGGGCTGCCGGCGTAGTGGTTGATGTAGAGGATGTTCATCGTGGCTGGGCCCCGCCGGTCCCGACGTCCAGCGCCCGGTCCAGTGCCTGCAACCGCGCCAGGAAGGCCGCCACGCAAGGGCCGAACAGTGCATGCCCTGCCACCCAGGCATGGTTGGCAGCGGCGATGCTGTCGGCGCGGGCCAGCAGCGGCTGCAGGTCGGCAGCGGTGGGCAGCGCATCGCCATCGGCCACCCAGCCGTTGCGGCCGCTGGTCACCAGTTCGCGGTTGGCGGGCAAATCCGACAGGATCGGGATGCAGCCATGGGCCATGGCCTCCAGCACCGACACCGACACCGAATCACTGGCCGGCAGGCTGGCATACCAGCGGGCGCGGGCATACCAGCCTGCCTGGGTGGC
>JBBRVT010000467.1:0-3648 GCA_038246615.1 Burkholderiales bacterium | reverse complement strand
TTGGTGGTGCTGGTGACCCCGCTGCGCTATGGCGGCTACGCGGCGCACCTGAAGAAGGCGGTGGACCGATTGCTGCCGCTGATCTCGCCGTTCTTTCGCAAGGCGGGTGACATGACCCATCACGCGCTGCGCTACGAGCACAGTGCGCGCTGGGCCGCCGTGGCACTGGACGACACGCCTTCCCCAGAGCGCACGCGCCTGTTCCTTGCATTCGCCGAGACCAACGCACTGAACTTCGGCAGCCCAGCCTGGGGCGCTGGTGTTGTCGGTGGCGACCGAACGGCGTGGCCAGCCATCATCGCGAGCGCACTGGCAACGCCCGCGGTGCCGGGCAATGCATCCGGCACGCTCGCTGACGCGCGCGCAGAACTGATGCGCACGGCGCACGCGTCGGTGCCTGTCACTGCGTCTGTCACTGCGCCTGTCACCACATTCGCACCAACGCCGAAGGTCACCGTGCTGCAGGTCAGCCCACGTCCAGCCGGAGTCAGTACATCGCAGGCGATTTGGCGCCATCTGCAACCGTTGATGGAAGCAGGCGCAGCGCAGATCGAGGTCGTCGCGGCGACTGAGTTCGTTCGAGGCGGAGCCGTCGCGCAAGGGGCTGCGTTGCGTTGCGCGCAAGCCGATCTGCTGTTGATCATCGGCCCGCTGTACTGGGACAGCTTGCCCTATCCCGGCATGCTGGCGCTCGAGCACATCCACGCGCAACGGCACCAGGCCGGCATGCGCCCGGGGCGCCTGCTCGCCGTGATGAACAGCGGCTTTCCCGAGCCCGAGCAGTTCCGCTTCGTGTTCGGCCTGCTCGCCGAGTTTGCGCGCGAGGCCGGCTACACCTGGGCCGGCGGCTTGGCGGTCGGTGGTGGAGAGGCCATCGCCGGCCGTGCGCTGGACCGCGTGGGCGGTCTCGTGCGGCCACTTCGCCAAGCTCTCGATCTGGGCGTGCCGGCCTTGCTGGCCGGTGGCGTGCTGCCCGATGCCGCGTGCAACGCTGCCGCGACCCCGACCACCCCCGGAGCGCTCTATCGCTTCTTCGGCTGGTGGGGCTGGCATTTGAAGCGCCACACCCAGGGCCTGTCTGCGCGTGAGGTGAACGCGAGGCCGTTCGACGACATCACGGATGTCGATTGGAAGCGGCTGGCCGCCGCCGGCCCGGCGCGGGCACGGCCGCTGCGGGTGGTCGCCATGCTGCCCGAGGGCGCGGATGCCGTGACCGTGGTGTTCGACGATCCGGCGCGCCATGCGGAGCACTTCAAGGCCGGCCAGTACCTGACGCTCGAAGTGACGATCAATGGCGAACGCGTGCGGCGCGCCTATTCGCTGGCCTCGGCCCCGTGCGACGGCGAGTTGGCCATCACCGTCAAACGCGTGTCGGGTGGCTTGATGTCGAACTGGATTCACGACCAGATGTCGCAAGGCGACTGGGTGCGCTGCTTCGGCCCGGCGGGCGACTTCACGGCCGGGCCACCGCCAGCGCAGGGGCCGCGCCGACTGCTGCTCATCGCCGGGGGCTCGGGCATCGTGCCGCTGCAAGCGGTGGCACGCCAGGTGTTGCACGACGAACCGGACGCCGAGGTCACGCTGGTCTACGGCAGCGGTGCGCTGCAGCGCGCGATCTTCGCTGCACCGCTGCAGCAGCAGGCGCTGGACAGGGCGCCGCGCTTGCGAGTGCATTGGGTCTTCGAGACTGCGCCGTTGGATGGCAACGGCCCGGCATGCCGCGTCGGCCGGCTGGATGCGCCGACGCTTGCCGCCGCTCTGGCCGACACAGACCTGCACAGCTTCCATCGCGCCATGGTCTGCGGCCCCGATGCGATGCGCGCCGCCGTGCGCCAGGCCATGCTCACGGGTGGCCTGCCGGCGGACCGCTTGTTCGAGGAGAGCTTCGTATCGCCCCGCCGCAGCGCCGTCAGCGACCAGGCGCAGCCGGCCATCCTCGAGTCAGCCGACGGCGATCAGACCATCACGTTGCGCCCCGGCGACACCCTGCTCGATGCGGCGCTGAACGCTGGCATCGCGCTGCCGTTCTCATGCTGCTCGGGCGGCTGTGGCGCCTGCCGTGTGCACATCACCGACCATCTGGACCACGTGGTGCTGGACGAGCCCAACACGGTCACGCCCGGAGATCAGGCGCGTGGCGAGGTGCCGGCCTGCCTGGTGCGGCTCAGCGGCCCGTGCCGCTTTCGCCTGCCGTGAACTCGACGCCTCAACGGACACACGATCCAACGCAGACCCCACCGAACCACGAACCGGAGAACGCCATGAATCTGCCCACGCCCCAACTGCAAGCCCTGGTGCAGGCGGCCACACTGGCCCCGTCCAGCCACAACACACAGCCGTGGCTGTTCCGGCTCGAAGGCCAGGTGATCGAACTGCTGGCCGACCGCACACGCGCGCTGCCGGTCAACGACCCGGATGACCGCGAGCTGACCATCAGCTGCGGCTGCGCGCTCTTCAACCTGCGAGTCGCCGCCGCCGCCGCGGGCCTGCAAGCCCAGGTGGAACCATGGCCAGACGCGGCCGATACCGACCTGCTGGCCCGTGTGCACCTGTCGCTGAACGGTGCCGGGCAGGCCCTCGCGGCGATGCAGGCCGCGATGGGTGAGCGCCGCACCTACCGTGAGCGCTTTGCCGCCACTGCGGTTGGACCGATGGCACTGCGCAGCCTGGTGGATGCGGTGCACAGCGAAGCCGCTTCGCTCGCCGTGCTCGACACCGCCGACCAGCGCCTGGGTGCGGCGGCACTGGTGGCCGAGGGCGACGCGATGCTGTGGGCCAACCCGAGCTGGCGGCGCGAACTGGCGGCCTGGATGCATCCGCGGCGCCGCGGCGATGGCTTGACGCTGCCAGCGTTGGCCATTCCGGTGGCGCAAATAGTGGTGCGCACCTTCGACATGGGCCACGGTGTCGCCGCCAAGGACCGCCAGCTCGCGGACGAGTCGCCGGTGCTCGCCATGTTGTCCACCGCAGGCGACATGCCAGGCGACTGGCTGGCCGCCGGGCAGGCCTTGCAGCGGCTGCTGCTGGTGGGCGTGCAGCTCGGTTTGCAGGCCTCGTACCTGAACCAAGCGGTGCAGGTGGCCACGCTGCGGCCGAAGCTGCAGCAGCTCACTGGCCGGCCAGGTTACGCGCAACTGCTGTTGAGGATCGGCAACCCGACACAGGTCAAGCCGGCGGCACCGCGTCGACCGCTGGCCGATGTGCTGGTCACGGCAGCATGAGATTACGAAGGGCGGGCCGTGTCATGTGGACTGCACTGGCGGTCTTGCTCATCCCGGTTCTGCTTCTTCTTGGCGTCTTGCTGGTCTTGAGCCCGGGAACGCCGAAGCCATTTCGGGGCGACGGCGGCCAGCCCCTTGCAGGCAGCATCTCGGAGAAGATCCGTGTCGATATCAACGGCATCGAGCAGGGGATGTTCATCAAGGGCAGGAACGCAGGCAATCCAGTGCTGCTCTATCTGCATGGCGGCTTGCCGGACCACTTCCTCACCGACCGCTATCCGACGGGCCTTGAAGACATCTTCACGATTGTCTGGTGGGAGCAGCGCGGTTCCGGCCTCTCGTACCACCCCGAGATGGCCCCGGAGTCCCTGAACCCGGAGCAACTGGTGTCCGACACGGTGGCGCTGACGAACCATCTGCGCGCACG
>JBBRVT010000466.1:0-3662 GCA_038246615.1 Burkholderiales bacterium | reverse complement strand
CGCAGGCCGGCGGCCCGGGCATCGGCATGGCGGGCGCTGTTGGTCAGGGCCTCCTGGCTGATGCGGTAGACGGTGAGCCACAGCGCCTGCGGCAGCCACAGCGCCTGGGCCGCCGCCGCATCGGGCCAGGGCTGCGCCCGGCCGTCGGCGCCGTGCCAGGCCAGGTCGAGTGCGCAGGCCAGGCCGGGCTCGTGGCCGCTGCCCTGCCAGCTGTCGACCAGGGCCTGCAGCAGGGCCACGCCGCTGGCCAGGGTCTCGGCCGCACCGGCACCGGCACCGGCACCGGCACCGGCACCGGCACTGCCACCCGATGCCTGCGGGCCGAAGGGCTGCAGGCGGGTCAGCAGCGCGCGGATGTCCTGCTGCACCAGCGCGCATTGCTGCGCCATGCCGTCGACCACCGGCAACAGGGCTGCGTCACCGGCCAGGCGCCGCGCCAGCCAGGCGGCGTCCACCCGCAGTGCGGTGAGACGCTGGCCGAACTCGTCGTGCAGATCACGCGCCAGCCGGGCGCGTTCGTCCTCCTGCAGCGTCAGCATCTGCTGGCTGAGCTGGCGGCGCTGGGTCTCGGCCTGGTCCAGCGCAGCGCCCAGGTGGCGCAGTGCGGCGGCCAGTGACTCCAGTTCACGCGTGGGCATGGTGGGCAGCGTCTGCACCTGGCGGGCGTCGTGGCCCTCGATGCCGGCGATTGCCTGCAGCAGCCGGCCCAGCGGCGCGAAGGCCCGGCGCAGGTTCCAGTGCATCACCGCCAGCAGCCCGGCCACCCCCAGCAGCAGCAGGCCCAGCGTGGCCAGCAGGTTGGTCATCGCCTCGCGCCGCTCGCTGTCGTGCGAGGCGGCGAGCGAGACGGTCCAGCGCCGGCCGTCGGCGCGCGGCACGGTCCAGACCACGCGGCGGGCATCGGCCATCGACAGCCAGTGCTGGTGCCATTGCAGCAGCCAGCGCAGGGCTGCGGGCGCTGGCGCCGGCGGCGGCGGGCCCAGCAGCAGGCTGCCGTCCTGCGCATGCACCTGCAGCGCCAGGTGGCGCAGCGGGTTTTCGGCCTGCAGCGCAGCCAGAGATGCCAGCGCGCTGCGGTCGTCGGTCTGCGCCATCTGGCCCAGCCTGGCCATCGTGCCGGCCAGGCTCATGGCCGCATCCACCTCGTCGCCGATGTCCTGGTCCATGCGGCCAAGGCCCAGCAGCAGCGCCAGCAACAAGACCAGCGCACCCAGCACGCTGGCGCGGCGCATCACCAGGCGGGGCAGGTCCAGGGGCGGAGCGGCGTGGACGGTCGAGGGTGCGGGCGAGGGTGCGGGCGCGGCGGGCGGCATGCCGGCATTGTGGTGGGCACGCGCATGGCACCAGTGGGCACTGGCTGGTCAGGCTGGACCAAGCCCCTGGCGATCGCGCGCCCGGCCCACCGCAACATGGTGGCGGGTGCGGGCGGCGGTGCCTGGCCTGCGCTGCTACAGGCGACGAACTAACGGTCGTCGGTCTGCCTGAGCAGCGGCTGCCCCGTTCATCTGGGCGCCGAGGCTGGCGCAGGCGGAACCACGATCACGGTGGTGCCGTCACCGGCCTTGCCGGTATCACCCGTCGCTCCGGTCGATCCGGTCGATCCGGTCGGTCCAGTCGATCCGGTCGATCCGGTCGATCCGGTCGATCCGGTCGATCCGGTAACCCCGTCCGCCCCGGTCGATCCAGTCGATCCGGTCGATCCGGTCGACCCGGTCGACCCGGTGGCGCCGGTCGCGCCAGTCGGCCCGGGCACGCTGATGACGGCGGGTGCGGGCGCGGGTTCGTTGCGCTGGCAGGCGGACAGACCGACGGCGAGGCCGGCCAGCACCAACAGGCGAACAGGAAGGGAGAGGCGGTTCATGGCATTGCTCCAAGGCGGGCCGGTTGCGGCGGGCAGCCTGCGCGACAGGGGCGCGGGCAGGTCTACCCGGAATGTCGGCCTGGCGCGTCCCGCTGTCGGTGCGCTGGGGAACGCAGCCGCCGCCATCCCAAATGCAGCCGACGCTCAGAGGGCCCGCTTGCAGGCCCGCTTGCAGGCCAGGCACCCGAACTTGACAGGGACCTCCGCCTGGGCCTGCGCCTCAGTAGCGGTGCTGCCAGCGCAGCGACAGCAGCAGGCTGCGCGGCGCGCCCGGTTCGTAGAAGCGGCGGTTGCCGTCGTTGACGATCACGCTGCCCACGTGGGTCCGGTCGAACAGGTTGTCCACCCGGGCCAGCAGTTCCAGCGTGTCGGCAGCGCCCAGCGCCAGCTTGCCCGACCAGCGCAGGTGCGCCAGCGCGTAACCCGGCGCAGCGGCGGTGTTCAGGTCGTTGGCCATGGTGCGGGCTGCGGCGCGCCACTCCAGCGCCCACTCACCGCCCAGCGGGCCGGTGCGCCAGGCCGCCTGGGCCCAGGCACTGGCGCGCTGGGTGCCGGCGATGCGGTTGCCGGCCGGAACGGTCTTGAGGGCGGCGTTGTTGGCGCCCGGGCAAGGTATGCCGTCGCAGGTGGTGAAGCTGTCCGCATAGTCGGCCTGCAGCAGCGACACCGCCGCCTGCAGCCGCATGCCGGCAGCTGGCTGCCAGGTGGTGGCCAGCTCGGCGCCCTGGCGCTTGGTGCGGCCGACGTTCTGGAAGGCGGCACGGCCACCGCTGTTGCTGCGCACGCCGATCTCGTCGTCGGTGCGCACCATGAACAGCGTGGCATCCACGTCCAGGCCACGGTCGGGGCTGCGCCACTTGCTGCCCAACTCGGCCTGGCGGCTGGTCTGGCCCTGCAGGTTCTTGTTGAAGCCGCTGCTGTCGGCGGTGTAGGCCAGTTCGCCCAGCGTGGGTGATTCAAAACCGCGCGCCGCGCTGGCATGCAGCACCCAGCCGGGTGCGGCCCGCCAGCGCAGGCCCAGCACCGGGTTGGTGTAGTCGAAGCGCAGGCTGCCGCTGTCGTTGCCGTTCAGGCCGTTGGTGTAGCGGTCTGCCACATCGATCGCGACACGGCCGGTGCGCAGGCCGGCGGTGGCGCTGATGGCAGGGCTCCAGGCCCATTCGGCCTGCAAGAAGACATCACGGCTTTCGGCGCGGTTGGTCTCGTCGCGGCGCAGTGCACCGCGCACGCCCAGCACCGTGGGCGGCACCGGTGGGCTGGTGACGGGGCCGGTGAAGTTCTCGTAGCCCCGGCGCTGATCCTGCTGGCGCTCCAGCGCCACGCCGGCCACCGCGTCCACGCCAGGCCAGCCGAACTGCAGCCGGGCCTCCAGGCCGTCGTAGCGGCGGTCGAAATCGATCAAGCCGCCGCCATGCCGCTGCCAGGCCGGAACGGCCTGGGCGGCGTTGCGCTGGGTGATCGGCGCAATCGCCAGGAACTGCACCACGCTGCGCTGGCCGCTGTGCAGGCTGAGGCTGCTTTCACGCAGCACGCCGCCGCCCTCGAACTGGTGGCGCCAGTTCACGCCGGCCTGGGTCTGGGCGATGGTCTTTCGGGTGTTGTACAGCGTGGCCACAGGCGCGGTGCCGTACGGGCCGGCTGCCAGCCCGGCAACATCCAGCCCCAACGGGTCCTGCGCATTCTGCGCATGGTCGGACACCAGCAGCACGACGCGGTCGTTGGTGCCCTGCCAGCCCAGGCGCAGATTGGCGAGGCGCCGATCGGCCGCACTCTGCGGGCGGAAGCCGTCGGTGTCCATCCT
>JBBRVT010000465.1:0-3664 GCA_038246615.1 Burkholderiales bacterium | reverse complement strand
TGCACCGCCTCCACCAGCGCCTGCACGTTCTCCAGCGGCGTGTGCTGGTTGATGCCGTGGCCCAGGTTGAAGATGTGTCCGCCCCAGCGGCCGTCGGCACGCTGCGGCGGGCCGAAACTGTCGAGCACGGCCCGCGCCTCGGCGGCCACCGCCTCGGGCGTGGCGAACAAGGCCATCGGGTCGAAGTTGCCTTGCAGCGCCACGCCGTCGTCCAACCGGCGGCGGGCTGTGCCCAGGTCGCAGGTCCAGTCCAGGCCCACGACATCGGCGCCGGTGGCGGCGATCTGCTCCAGCCACTGCCCGCCGCCCTTGGTGAAGACGATGGCGGGGATGCGCTGGCCGTCGTGTTCACGCTGCAGCTGGTTCAGCACCCGCTGGGTGTAGGGCAGGCTGAACTGGTGGAAGGCGCGGTGCTCCAGCACCCCGCCCCAGGAATCGAACACCATCACCGCCTGCGCGCCGGCCTGGATCTGGGCATTCAGGTAGGCGGCCACTGCGTCGGCATTGATCGCCAGGATGCGGTGCATCAGGTCGGGGCGCGAATACAGCATGGTCTTGACCAGGCGGTAGTCGTCCGAGCCGCCGCCTTCGACCATGTAGCAGGCCAGCGTCCAGGGGCTGCCGGAGAAGCCGATCAGCGGCACGCGGCCGACCCGACGCCCTTGGGTGTCGGTCGTTTCCAGCGCCCGGCGGATCGAGGTGACGGCGTCGAACACATAGCGCAGCTTGTCGAGGTCGGGCACCGCCAGCTTCGCGACATCGGCTTCGCTGCGCAGCGGGTGGGCGAACTTCGGGCCCTCGCCGGCGCCGAAGCTCAGGCCCAGGCCCATGGCGTCGGGCACGGTGAGGATGTCGGAGAACAGGATGGCCGCATCGAGCTTGTAACGGTCCAGCGGCTGCAGCGTCACCTCGGTGGCGTAGTGCGGGTTGGTCGCCAGGCCCATGAAGCTGTTGCCCGCCGCCAACCGCGTGGCCTTGTATTCAGGCAGGTAGCGCCCGGCCTGGCGCATCAGCCAGATGGGGGTGTGGTCGGTCGGCTGGCGCAGGCAGGCGCGCAGGAAGGTGTCGTTTTGCAGCGGTGCGTTCATCCCGCGATTATGGTCGGCGCACCGGGCTGCCACCGCCCGCGCGCCCCCGGGGAAACGACCGGACCGATCGCACGGCGACGCGGGCGACGGCGGCGGTGCGGGCGGCCGGGTTGTGGGCAGCAGCCAGGGCCGGCGCAGGGCCGCTCACTGCCGCGATGCTAAGCTGGCCCGCTTGAAATCCGGCCCGCGCGTCCATCTGCAGGCCCCACCCCGCTTCCCGGAGAACGCCATGCTGTCCACCCTGCGCCGCCTGCTGCCCGCCCTGGGCCTGGCCCTGCTGCTGACCGGCTGCGGCTACAACGATTTCCAGCGCCTGGACGAGCAGGTCAAGAGCGGCTGGGCCGAGGTGCTGAACCAGTACCAGCGCCGCAGCGACCTGATCCCCAACATCGTCGCCACCGTCAAGGGCGAGGCCAACTTCGAGCAGGAGACGCTGACCAGGGTGATCGAGGCCCGCGCCAGCGCCACCGGCATCCGGGCCACGCCCGAGCTGGTGAACGACCCGGCCGCCTTCCAGAAATTCCAGGAGGCCCAGGGCCAGCTGACCGGCGCATTGAGCCGCCTGATGGTGGTGGCCGAGCAGTACCCCAACCTGAAGGCGAACCAGGCCTTCCAGGACCTGCGGGTGCAGCTCGAAGGCACCGAGAACCGCATCACCGTGGCGCGCAACCGCTACATCCAGACGGTGCAGGAGTACAACGTGCTGGTGCGCAGCTTTCCCAACAACCTGACGGCGATGGTGTTCAGCTACCAGGTGAAGCCCGGCTTCACGGTGGCCAACGAGGCGGCGATCAGCGCGCCGCCGGCGGTCAGCTTCGACAAGCCCGCCAGCAAGTGAGCTGAGCATGGTGACTGCGCGCCTGGAAGTGCCGCGCAACGGCCCATGGCCCGGCGGCCGCACGGCGCTGGCCTGGCTGCTGGCGCTGGCGCTGGCGCTGGCCCTGACCCTGGCCACCGGGATGCTGGCGGCCCCGGCTGCGGCGCAGGGCCTGCCAGCCATCCCCACGCTCACCGCGCGGGTGATGGACCAGGCCGGCGTGCTGCAGCCTGAACAGCGCGCCGCGCTGGAGGCCAAGCTGGCCGCCTTCGAAGCCCAGGCCGGGCCGCAGATCGTGGTGCTGACGGTGGCCACCACCGGCATCGAGGACATTGCCGACTACGCCCAGCGCGCTGGCGATGCCTGGAAGATCGGCCGCCGCGAAGTGGGCGATGGCGTGCTGGTGGTGGTGGCGCGTGACGACCGCAAGCTGCGCATCCAGGTGGCCAAGGCACTGGAAGGCGCGGTGCCCGATCTGGCGGCGCGCCAGATCATTGCCAACAGCATCAGCCCCGCCTTCAAGCGCGGCGACTACGCTGGCGGGCTGGACGCCGGCGTGGACGCCCTGATCGCCCGCATCAAGGGCGAGAACCTGCCGGCACCGGCAGCACAAGGTGACGGCGCCAAGCGCGGCCTGGGCGGCAGCGGCCTGGGCTGGGAAGAGCTGGCGATGTTCTTCTTCATCGGCGTGCCGGTGCTGGGCGGGGTGCTGACCAGCGTGATGGGCCGCAAGCTGGGCTCGGCCGTCACCGCCGGTGGCGCTGGCACCCTGGCCTGGTGGCTGAGCGCCAGCCTGCTGATCGGCGGCGTGGCTGGCGTGGTGGCGCTGGTGCTGGTGGGGGTGATGGGCCTGGGCGCCGCACGCGGTGGGCGCAGCGGCCGCGGCGGGCTACCCATCATCTGGGGCGGCGGCGGTGGCGGTGGCGGGTTCGGGGGCGGCGGCGGTGGCGGCTTCAGCTCGGGCGGCGGCGGCAACTTTGGTGGCGGCGGCGCCTCGGGAAACTGGTGATGCGCACCCTCTGGCAACGATTGGCCCGCGTCCTGCGCCACCGCTGGTGGGACGAGCGCGACGCCGCCCGCGCCGTGCCCGAGGCGGTGCTGCAGCGCATCGAGGCGCAGGTGGCGGCCAGCGAAACCGGCCACAGCGGCGAGATCCGCGTGGTGGTGGAGGCGGGCCTGCCGCTGTCCTACCTTTGGCAGGACCTGTCGGCACGCGACCGCGCCATCGGCATGTTCGGCAAGTTGCGGGTGTGGGACACCGAGGCCAACAACGGCGTGCTGGTCTACCTGCTGCTGGCCGAGCATGCGATCGAGATCGTGGCCGACCGGGGCCTGAACCAGCATGTGGATGCGGCCCGATGGCAGGCCCTGATCGTGCCGATGCGCGAGGCTTTCCGTCAGGGCCGCTTCGAGACCGGGCTGGCCGAGGCGGTGGCGGCGATCGACGCCCTGCTGCGCCAGTACCACCCGCTGGGCGCGCAGCAGGACAACCCGAACGAGCTGCCCAACCGGCCGTTGATGCGCTGAGATTCAGGCTGGCGGCGGCAGCTGCACCCTGGGCAGGCGGCCGTCCAGCGCCCGCGCGGCGAACCAGACCCCGCCGAGGCAGGCCAACGCGGCATGTGCCGGCTGCAGCGCCACCGGCCCCAGCGACGCCAGCGCCGACCCCAATGCCAGCACCGCTGCTGCGGGCGCCAAGGCGCAGACCGCAGCGCCAGTCCGGGCACGCGATGGCGCGCTGGTGGCGGCGTGCCGGTGC
>JBBRVT010000464.1:0-3665 GCA_038246615.1 Burkholderiales bacterium | reverse complement strand
CATGTCGTTGATGTAGCCCGAACTGCTGAACAGCGTGACATGTGGGCGGATGCTCTTGAGCAACGAGGCGGCGGCGGCGTAGTCGGCAGGCACCTTGCTGAACGACGGTTTGCCCAGGTAATGCAGGGCGGCGGGAACCACCTCGGTGGCCGAATCCAGGACCGACACGCCGCAGCCCTTGAGCTTGCTGATGTACTCGGGCTTGAAGACCAGATCCCACACGTTGGCAGGCATCGGCATGCTGCCCAGCGCGGCCTTGACCTTGTCGACGTTGATGCCCACGGTGGTGAAGCCCCACAGCCAGTTCACCATGTAGTCGTTGCCCGGGTCCATGCGCGCCAACTGCGCCTGCACCGCCGGGTCGAGATTCCTCAGGTTCGGGATCTTGCTCTTGTCCAGCTTGGCCAGCAGGCCACCTTCGATCTGCAGCTTGGCCCAGTTCGACGACGGCACGACGATGTCGTAGCCGGTCTTGCCCGCCACCAGCTTGGCATGCACGATCTCGTTGTTGTCGAAGTTGTCGTACCGCACCTTGATGCCGGTTTCTCGCTCGAAGTTCTTCAGCGTGTCTTCGGCGATGTAGTCGGACCAGTTGTAGATGTTGAGGACTTTCTCCTCTTCCTGCGCCTGGGCCGCCCCCAGCGGCAGCAGCGCTGCCAGCGCTAGCGCTCCGAGCGTGGTCATCGAGAGCCGGGACGTCCGATTCATGAAGCAATCCTCCAAGGGATGTGGGGGTTAACGGTGGTGAGAGTCTAAACAGGCTGCCGGGCCGTGCTCATCAGGGGATGCCTGGGTTTCGTTGCGGCGGCTGTTCAAAGCCAGCCATGGCGACGGGCGTCGGCCAGGGTCAGGTCGAGGCAGCGGCGGATCAGCGCCACCATCTCGTCGATCTGGCCAGGGGTGATGACCAGTGGCGGCGCGATGATCATGCGGCTGCCCACGGCACGCATGATCAAGCCGTTGGCAAAGCAATGGCTGCGACAGACCATGCCGATGCCCGCTGCGGCATCGAACGGCGTGAGCTTGGCTTTGTCCTTGACCAACAACAGGGCTCCCATCAGTCCGCAGGTTTCGGCTGCACCCACCAGAGGATGCTCGGCCAGCAGTGCGAAACACTGAGCAAGATACGGGCCCACGTCGTCGTGCACATGCGCCACCAGGTGCTGGTCCTGGATGATCTGGATGTTGGCCAGGGCCACCGCACAGGACACCGGGTGGCCGGAGTAGGTGTAGCCGTGCTCGAATTCGCCGCCCTGCTCGATCAGCACGCGGGCCACGCGGTCGCCCACCATCACGCCGCCCAACGGGATGTAGCCGCTGGTGACGCCCTTGGCGAAGGTCATCAGGTCGGGCTTGAAGCCGAAGGTTTCGCAGCCGAACCAGCGGCCGGTGCGGCCGAAACCGCAGATCACCTCGTCGCTGACCAGCAGGATGTCGTGCTTGTCGCAGATGCGCTGGATCTCGGGCCAGTAGCTGGCCGGCGGGATGATCACGCCACCAGCGCCCTGGATCGGCTCGCCGATGAACGCAGCCACCTTGTCGGCGCCCATGGCCAGGATGCGGTCCTCCAGCCAGCTGGCGGCACGCAGGCCGAAGGCGTCGCGGCTTTCACCCGGCCGGCCATGCTCCACCCAGTAGGGCTGGTCGATGTGGGTGATGCCAGGGATGGGCAGGCCGCCCTGTGCATGCATGCCGGCCATGCCGCCCAGCGAGGCGCCGGCCATGGTGCTGCCATGGTAGGCGTTGTGGCGGCTGATGATGACTTGCTTCTGCGGCTGGCCCAGCACGTCCCAGTAGCGCCGCACCATGCGCACCACGGTGTCGTTGCCCTCGGAGCCCGAGCCCGAGAAGAACACATGGCGGAACTGCGGCGGCGTCACCTCGGCCAGCTTCTCGGCCAGCGCGATGGCCGGCTGGGTGGCGGTCTGGAAGAAGGCGTTGTAGAAGGGCAGCTCCTTCATCTGCGCGGCTGCGGCGTCCACCAGCGCCTGCTGGCCATAGCCGACGTTCACGCACCACAGGCCGCTCATCGCGTCCAGCAGCTTGTGGCCGTCGCTGTCCCACAGGTAGATGTTGTCGGCCCGGGTGATGATGCGGGCGCCCTTGCGGGCCAGCGACTGGAAGTCGGTGAAGGGATGCAGGAAGTGCGCCGAGTCGGCGGCCTGCCATTCGAGCGTGGTGCGGGTCATGGAGGGGTCCTTCAGACGTGGAGCAGAAGGTGTTCGCGCTCCCAGGGGGAGATCACCTTCATGAATTCGGCGTACTCGATTTCCTTGACCTCGCTGTAGACGGTGACGAAGCTGGCGCCCAGCACCTCCTGCAGGTCTTTCTCGTGGCGCAGCAGTTCCAGCGCCTCGCCCAGGCTGCGCGGCAGCTGGAAGTCGCCCAGATAGGCGTCGCCTTTGCATTCAGGCGTGGGTTCGATCTGCTGCTGGATGCCGATGTAGCCGCAGGCCAGCGTGGCGGCCAGTGCCACGTAAGGGTTGGCGTCGGCACCGATCACCCGGTTCTCGACGCGCCGGGCCTGCGGGCTGGCCAGCGGACTGCGGATGCCCACGGTGCGGTTGTCGGTGCCCCACTGGATGTTGATCGGCGCGGCATTGCTGCGCACCAGCCGGCGGTAGCTGTTGACATACGGTGCGAACAGCGCCATCGCCGCCGGGATGTACTTCTGCAGCCCACCGATGAACCAGTGGAACTCGCGGCTGGGCGTGCCGTCGGGGTTGCTGAAGATGTTGTTGCCGTCACGGTCGACCACGTTCTGGTGGATGTGCATCGCGCTGCCGGGCTCGCCGGCGATGGGCTTGGCCATGAAGGTGGCGTACATGTCGTGGCGCAGCGCGGCCTCGCGCACGGTGCGTTTGAACAGGAACACCTCGTCGGCCAGGCCCAGCGGGTGGGCGTGGAAGAAGTTGATCTCCATCTGGCCTGCGCCCACCTCGTGGATCAGCGTGTCCACGTTCAGGCCCATCTTCTCGCAGTAGGCGTAGACGTCTTCGAACAGCGGGTCGAACTCGTTGACCGCGTCGATGCTGTAGGCCTGGCGGCTGGTCTCGGCCCGGCCGCTGCGGCCGATGGGGGGCTTGAGCGGCATGTCGGGGTCGGTGTTGCGGGCCACCAGGTAGAACTCCAGCTCCGGCGCCACCACCGGGTTCCAGCCCTTGGCGGCGTACAGGTCGCACACCCGGCGCAGCACGCTGCGCGGCGCGAAGGGCACCAGCTGGCCGTCCTTGTCGTAGCAGTCGTGGATGACCTGGGCGGTGGGGTCGACCGCCCAGGGCACGATGCGCGCCGTGGTCGGGTCGGGCCGCAGGTGCATGTCCATGTCGGTGGGGCTGATGACGTCGTAGTACGGCCCTTCCTCCGGGAATTCGCCGGTCACGCCCATGGCCACCACCGCCTGCGGCAGGCGCATGCCGCGGTCCGCAGTGAATTTCAATCGGGGCAGGATCTTGCCGCGGGCCACGCCGGTCAGGTCGGGCACCAGACATTCGATCTCTGTCACACGCTGCTCGTTGAGCCAGTTTTCCAGATCGCTGAAGCTGAAGTTTTCTCGGTTCACCATGGAACACCTTGGGTTCGGTTGTTGGGGTCGGGCTGGGGCGCGGGTGGCGCCCTGCCGGTGGCGGCGCAGGTGGGCGACGCTAGGGAATCGGGTTACGGTG
>JBBRVT010000463.1:0-3671 GCA_038246615.1 Burkholderiales bacterium | reverse complement strand
TGCCACGCTGGGTGCTGGTCAAGGCGGTGCGGGCCGGCAGTGGGACAGACAGCGGGACAGACAGCGGGGCCGACAGCGGGGCCGAATGCCGGCTCGTCATGTCCGACATCAGTGCCCTCAAGCAGACCGCGCAGGCCCTGCATGCGGCGCAAGAGGTCATGGCCCGATCGCATGCGCAGCTCGAACACATGGCGCATTACGACGGGCTCACCCACCTGCCCAACCGCACGCTGCTGACCGACCGGCTGCAGCAGGCGCTGCTGCAAAGCCAGCGCCGCGGCCTCGGGCTGGCGGTGGCCTACCTCGACCTCGACGGCTTCAAGCCGGTCAACGACAGCCACGGCCATGCGGTGGGCGACCAGCTGCTGGTCACCGTGGCGCAGCGCATGCGGCAGGCGCTGCGTGAAGGCGACACGCTGGCGCGCATCGGCGGCGACGAGTTCGTCGCGCTGCTGGTCGACCTGGACCACGCGCTGGAATGCGCGCCGGTGCTGGCGCGGCTGCTGCAGGCCGCCGCCGCCCCGGTGACGGTGGGCAGCGCCGTGCTGCAGGTGTCGGCCAGCATCGGCGTCACGCTGTACCCGCACGACGGCGCCGACGCCGACCTGCTGCTGCGCCATGCCGACCAGGCCATGTACCTGGCCAAGCAGGCCGGCCGCAACCGCTACCACTTCTTCGACGTGGCGCGCGACGCCGCAGTGGCCACCCAGCGCGAGAGCCTGGTGCGGGTGCAGCTGGCCCTGGCGCGGCACGAGTTCGTGCTGCACTACCAGCCGCGTGTCGACATGCAGACCGGCGAGGTGGCCGGCGCCGAGGCGCTGATCCGCTGGCTGCACCCTGAGCGCGGGCTGCTGCTGCCGGCGGCCTTCTTGCCGATCACCGACGAACACCCGTTCAGCATCGTGTTGGGCGAATGGGTGGTGGCCAGCGCACTGGCGCAGCTGGCCGCCTGGCAGGCTGCGGGGCTGCGCATCTCGGTCAGCGTCAACGTCGGCGCGCTGCAGCTGCAGCAGGCCGACTTCGCCAGCCGGCTGCAGGCCCTGCTGGCCGCGCAGCCCGATGTCGAGCCGGCCCGCCTGACGCTCGAAGTGCTGGAGACCCACGCGCTGCAGGACATCACCCACATCTCGGCGGTGATGCGTGCCTGCCAGGCGCTCGGCGTGCGCTTTGCGCTCGACGACTTCGGCACCGGCTATGCGTCGCTGACCTACCTGAAGCGGCTGCCGGCCGACCAGCTGAAGATCGACCAGAGCTTCGTGCTGCACATGACCGACGACCCCGATGACCTGGCCATCGTGCAGAGTGTCATCGGCCTGGCCGGCGCCTTCCACCGCCAGGTGGTGGCCGAAGGCGTGGAAACCGCCGCCCAGGGCGCGCGGCTGCTGCAATTGGGCTGCGTGCAGGCGCAGGGCCACGGCATCGCCCGGGCGATGGCGGCCGCCGAGCTGCCGGCCTGGGCGGATGCCTGGCGGGCGCAGGCAGCCTGGACAGCCTGGAACGCCGCACCGGCGCAAGAACCCGGGGCCGCGACTGCCGGCCATTCTGGAAAGACCACCCCATGACCCCCGACCCATCGCCCACCGCTGCCGACCTGCGCCGCCGCGCCGAAGCCGCCTTGCCCAGCCGCGTGCCGCCGGCGGGCGCGCCGGTGTCGTCGACCGACGCCCAGCGCCTGCTGCATGCGCTGCAAGTGCACCAGATCGAGCTGGAGATGCAGAACAGCGAACTGCAGCAGACGCGCGACACGCTCGCGGCCGTGGCCGCGCGGTACACCGATCTGTACGACTTTGCCCCGGTGGGTTACCTCACGCTGGGCCACGGCGGGGCGATCGTCGAGGCCAACCTGGCCGCCGCCAAGCTGCTGGGCAGCGAGCGCGCAGGGCTGGCCGGCCGGCGCTTCGCGGCCTGCGTGGCCGACGCCGACCGGCATGCAATCAACCGCTGCATCGGCGACGCCTTCGCTGCCGAGGTGCCGCAGATCTGCGAAGTGCTGCTGGCAGCCAACGGCACGCCCCGCGCGGTGCGCATCGAGGCCACGCGGTCTGCAGACGGGGCCGCCTGCCGCGTGGTGCTGCACGACATCAGCGCGCAGCGCCACCAGGAGGCCGAGATGCGCCTGCTCGAGACCTGCGTGGCGCAGCTCAACGACATCGTGCTGGTCACCGACACATCGCCGGCGCCGGCGGGCCCGCGCATCGTGTTTGCCAACGCGGCCTGCGAGCGCACCACCGGCTACAGCCGCACTGAACTGGTCGGCCAGACGCCGCGCATGCTGCAGGGGCCGGGCACCGACCGCGCCGAGCTGGCCCGCATCGGCGCTGCGCTGCGCCGGCGCGAGCCGGTGCACGCAGAGCTGCTCAACAGCGCCAAGGACGGCCGCGCCTACTGGATCGAGATCGACATCACTCCGGTGCTGTCGGCCAGCGGCGTGGTAACGCATTTTGTGTCTGTCCAGAGCGACATCACCGCGCGCCGCGCGGCGCAGGCGCAACTGGCCGGGCAGGTGCAGGCGCTGCAGGCGCGCAATCAAGAACTCGACCGCTTCAACCGCGCGATGATCGACCGTGAATTGCGCATGCTGGAGTTGAAGGCGCAGGTGAACGCGCTGCACGCCCGGCTCGGGGAGCCGGCGCGCTACGCAGCGCCAGCCGACGCACCCGCCGGACTGACAGAGACCCGCCCATGACACCCCGCTGGCCCCCGCTGACGGTACGCGCCCGGTTGATCGGGCTGGTGCTGGCCATCGTGCTGCCGTTCGGCGCCCTGCTGGTCTGGCACCTGTCGCAGCAGGCCGACCGGGCACGCGAAGCGGCCTACGACAAGGCGCGGGTGCTGGCAGAGAACACGGCGGACAAACTCGAGCGGCTGCTGGACGACCACCGTATCTTGCTGGCCGGCTTGGCAGCCCGGCCTTTGGTGGCCGCACTCGACCCGGCGCATTGCGACCCGCTGATCCATGACTACGTGACGCTGCATCCGCTCTACACCACGCTGGCAACGCGCGACCTGCCCGGCGGGGTGATCTGCTCGTACTTCGCCAATCCGGTACGGCAGTACAACGAGACCGACCACCCCTGGTTTTTCCAGGGCGTGCGCAGCGGTGGGTTCTTCGTCAGCGACGCCATGGTGGGCCCGGTCTCCGGGCGCTGGATCGTGGCCGAAACCACACCGGTGGCGGGCGTTGGGGGCAGACCTGGCGGCTTGCTGGTGCTGGCGATCGACCTCGAGAAGCTCAACCAGCGGGTGCTGGCGACTGCGCCTTCCAGCGCACTGCTGCTGGTGATCGACCGGCAGGACCGATTTCTGCTGCGCTCGGCCGATGCCGGGCAGTGGATCGGCAAGGCCAGCCTCGTCGCGGCCAACGACGCGGTCCGCAGCCAGTTCGGGGGTGCGCTGGCCACCACCGGCTCAGACGGCAACCGGCGCATCTGGGGCTACACCAAGGTGGCCGGCACGGGCTGGCGGGTGGCAGCCGGCCTGTCCGAGGCCGAGGTGATGGCGGCCTACGACCGCTTGCGCATCCAGACCCTGGCGCTGGGCTTCACCGCGCTGCTGGCGGTGCTGGCGCTGGCCTGGCGCATTGCCTCGGGCATCGTCACCCCGGTGCGCGCGCTGGCCGACACCGCCGCGCGCGTGGGCGGCGGCGACAGTGCCGCGCGCGCCACCGCTGA
>JBBRVT010000462.1:0-3671 GCA_038246615.1 Burkholderiales bacterium | reverse complement strand
GGGCGGCTGGCAGCCACGGCTTTCTCGGCGGTGCTCGCCTACTTCGTGGTGGGCACGGCGCTGCGGCAGGTGGACATTCCGGGCCTGGACCAGATCGCGGCCCATCCGGCTGGCGCCTTGTTCTTCACCGTGCTGGCGGTGGCCGGCATCGCCAACGCCGTCAACATCATCGACGGGCTCAACGGCCTGGCGTCGATGTGCGTCATCCTGATGCTGGCGGCGCTGGCCTATGTCGGTTTCGCGGTGGGCGATTCGCTGGTTGGCACGCTCGCGCTGGCCGGCATCGGCGCAGTCCTGGGCTTCTTTCTATGGAACTTCCCGGCCGGCCTGATCTTTCTGGGCGACGGCGGCGCGTACTTCCTGGGTTTTTACGTGGCCCAGGTCGCGCTGCTGCTGCTGGTGCGCAACGACGACGTCTCGCCGCTGTTCCCGCTGCTGGTTTGCATCTACCCGGTGTTCGAGACCCTTTTCTCGGCCTACCGCCGCTACTGGCTGCGGGCCTCGCCACCCAGCCTGCCTGACGGCATCCACCTGCATTCATTGGTCTATCGCCGTCTGATGCGCTGGGCGGTCGGCGATCGCAGTGCCAAGGCGATGGCCCGGCGCAATTCCATGTCCAGCCCTTACCTGTGGCTGCTGTGCAGCGCGTCGATCGCGCCGGCGGTGCTGTTCTGGAACAACACCAACGCGCTGGCTTCGTTTTTGCTGCTTTTCTCGGCCAGTTATGTGCTGCTGTACTGGCGCATCGTCCGCTTCAAGTCACCGCGCTGGTTGAGGCTCGGGCAGCGCCCGACGGCGCCCGGGGCTCTGCAGGACGATAATCCGTCGACATGACTGATGCACCAGATTCTGCCAACGCGCCCGAACTGACGCGCCCGGCTGCCGCCGACACCGCTGCCGACACCGCTGCCGACATCGCCGAGACCACCGCCGAGACCGCCGCCGAGGCCCTGCCGCCGCCGTTGTTCAACACCCTGCCGCTGGACCCCAAGCTGCTGCGCGCCGTGGCCGAGAGCGGCTACTTGGTGATGACGCCGATCCAGGCCAAGGCGATCCCGCTGGTGCTGGCCGGGCGCGACATCATGGGCGCCGCGCAAACCGGCACCGGCAAGACGGCGGCTTTCACATTGCCGCTGCTGCAGAAGATGCTGCGCCACGAGACCGCCAGCATGTCGCCCGCGCGCCACCCGGTGCGCGCCCTGGTGCTGGCGCCCACGCGAGAACTGGCCGACCAGGTGGCCGAGAGCGTCAAGAAGTACGCCAAGTACTCGTCGCTGCGTTCGGTGGTGGTGTTCGGCGGCATCGACATGAAGCCGCAGACACTGGCGCTGAAAGCCGGGGTCGAGGTGCTGATCGCCACGCCGGGCCGGCTGCTCGATCACATCGAGGCCAAGAACGCGGTGCTGAACCAGGTCGAGTACGTGGTGCTGGACGAAGCCGACCGCATGCTGGACATCGGCTTTCTGCCCGACCTGCAGCGCATCCTGTCCTACCTGCCGAAGGCGCGGCAGACGCTGCTGTTCAGTGCCACCTTCAGCCCCGAGATCAAGAAGCTGGCGGCCAGCTACCTGCAGGACCCGCTGCTGGTGGAGGTGGCGCGGCCCAACGCCACCGCCACCAACGTCGAACAGCGTTTCTACGGCACCAACGACGACGACAAGCGCGCCGTCATCCGCCAGTTGCTGCGCACGCGGCAGCTGAGCCAGGCGCTCATCTTCGTCAACAGCAAGCTGGGCGCAGCACGGTTGGCGCGCAGCTTCGAGCGCGACGGCCTGAAGACCCAGGCCCTGCACGGCGACAAGAGCCAGGACGAACGCCTGAAGGCGCTGGCGGCCTTCAAGGCCGGCGAGGTCGATCTGCTGGTGGCCACCGACGTGGCAGCCCGCGGCCTGGACATCGTCGACCTGCCGGCGGTGTTCAACTTCGACGTGCCCTTCAATGCCGAGGACTACGTGCACCGCATCGGCCGCACCGGCCGCGCCGGCGCCTCGGGCCTGGCGGTGACACTGGTGACGCGCGACGACAGCCGGCTCATCGGCGACATCGAGAAGTTGATCAAGAAGAAGATCGAGATCGAGCCTTTCGAGATCGACGACGAGCGGCCCTACCGCGCACCGCGGCCGCGGCGCGAGTTCGAAGGCGAGTCAGACCCATCTGTACCGCTGCAGGCGGCCGAGCGCGCCGCTGGCCAGGCCATCGAACGCGCGGCGGTGCGGACGCCGGACCGAGTGGGTGAGCGCGCTGTTGTTGAGCGCTCCGAGCGCTCCGAGCGTTCGGAGCGGTCCGAGCGACCCGACCGTTTCGATCGCCCGCGCCGACCGCCGGGCCCACCGGCCGACCCGATCTTCGACCGCCCCTACGAGCCGGCCGTCAGCAACGCCGCACCCATGGCTGACGCGTCGACAGCGCCAGCCGCGCAGCAGGCCACACGCGGCTTGTCGCCAAACCTCCGGCCGAAGAAGAAGGTCGCGGCGCTGTTGGGCGGCGGAAGCTGAGGCCACATCAGGGGCGTGCCACCGCGCCGAGGTGCTGGCGGCTGCCTGCCTGGCGGCTCACTTCTCCAGCGACTTACCTCGCCAACAGCAAAAACACCGCCGGCACCTTGGCCGGCAGCACCGTCGGGGACGCCCGCCACTGCACCACCGTCGCACTGCGCGTGCCTCCGCCCTGCAAGGTCAATCCCCAGCTGACCGACAGCCGCGTGGCGGGCGCCAGCGCCGCCAGCGCAGCATCCAGCAGCGCAGCATTGCGATACGGCGTCTCGATGCAGATCTGCGTCTGCCCAAGGCGCCTGGACAGGGCCTCCAGTTCGCGCAGCCGTGCGGTGCGTGCCAGCGCCTCCTGCGGCAGGTAGCCGACGAAGGCAAAGCTCTGCCCGTCCAGCCCGCTGGCGGCCAGCGCCAGCAGCAATGAACTCGGCCCGGCCAGCGGCAGCACCACGATGCCAGCCGCATGCGCCGCCTGCACCAGGGCCGCTCCCGGGTCGGCGACGGCGGGCAGGCCGGCCTCGGACAGCAGGCCCAGATCGTGGCCGGCACGGGCCGGGGCCAGCAGCGCGTCCCAGGCCGCCGCGGGCACGGCCTCGCCGCTGCCCTTGCGCGGGCGTGGCAGTTCTTCGATGTGGATGTCCTGCAGCGGCCGCGCCAGCGGCACCAGGGCGCCGACGCGCTTGAGGAAGGCGCGGGCGCTGCGCGCATCCTCCACCGCCCAATGCGACAGCGTCGCGGCTTGCTGCAGCACGGCCGCGGGCAGCACCTCGGTCAGCGGTACTTCCTCAGCACCCAGGTCCAGCGTGTTCGGCACCAGCAGCAGGCGCCCGGTTGGCTGCTGTCCGGTCGGGTGGCCCGACATGGTCAATCTGCCGCCAGCGGGTCCAGCCCGGCGGCGCGCAGCAAGGTGCAGGTGTGGATCAGCGGCAGGCCCACCAGGGCGGTCGGGTCGCTGCTGTGCACCGCCGCCAGCAGGCTGATGCCCAGACCCTCGCTCTTGGCGCTGCCGGCGCAGTCATAGGGTTGCTCCAGGCGCAGGTAGCGTTCGATCTCGGCTGCGTCCAGTGTGCGCACCTCGACGGTCACTGGCGCCAGCAGGCCCTGGGCGAAACCGGTGTCGGCGCGCACGACTGCGACGGCGGTCTGGAAGACGAGGCGGCGGCCGCTCATGCGCTGCAGCTG
>JBBRVT010000461.1:0-3672 GCA_038246615.1 Burkholderiales bacterium | reverse complement strand
TGGGCAACGAGAGTACCCACTGGCGCACCGGCACGTGCGGGATGACGTGGTCCACCAGGTGCGCTGCCGTGTGTGCCATGCGCCGGGCTCCGCACGGCGGGCAAAAGCCGCGCCGCTTGCACGCGAGGCTCCCGAGGTTGCGACCTCGGACGCTCTCAAGCCGTGCATCGCCTCGCAATCGCCCTCACGGGCGCCTACCTGCAGGTGCCTACTTCAAGCGGCCTACCTTCTGGTGGCTACAACTTGGTCACCGACTGGACTTGCATGGTCAGGTGAGATGCCAGCAAGCTGCCTGTCGCCGCTGTCAGCTGATGGCCGCGAACAGCCCGTCAACCCCCACGAGAGCGGGCCCGCGCCCAGCGGGTCAGCCCCTACCCCATGGATCATTTGCCATCGTCGATGAGCGCGGCGCCGACGCGGGTCCCGAGTCGGTCTGCCTGCAAGACGACAGTCATGTCGGCTTTGTATCGATGCTGGACGACATCCTGCAAACCGCCCGGCCGCACCTCGACCGGCTCAACGCCCGCCGCCGCGAAACCGTTCCCGCCATCGAGTTGGTGGTGGGCGTGCAGTGCGGCGGCAGCGATGCCTTCAGCGGTGTCACCGCCAACCCGGCGGTGGGCTTTTGCGCCGACCTGCTGGTGCGCGCCGGCGCCACCACAGGCGCTGGGGGATGCCGCGCTGGCCCGCACCGCCCACACCGCGGGCTGCGCCTGGATCGAGGAGCGGCTTCGCCACCACCTGGCACCGGAGTTTCAGGTGAGCTTCTGCGAGGCTGTGCCAGCGCACTTGGCGCTTCTGAGCCAGCCGGCCATGCCGGGGGACTGAACCGCCGGGCAGGCCGCCCCCCGCGTTCAAGGGGGCCGACCTCGCGGGCGCGTGACGCTGCGGTGGGCATCATGGGCCGCTGGCATCGGTCATGAGTCATGGGTCATCGGCCATCGACCAACGAGCAACGACCAGCAGCGATCTACCATTGGCCCTGTGCCAGCTTCATTCCCGAGAGTCACCATGAATCGTCGTCACGCACTCCAGCCCGCCCTGCGGGCGCTCGTCGCGGCTGTTGCCGTCGTCAGCCTGGCGCCAGCGGCGCGGGCACTCACCGCTGAGGGCGCCGTGGAGGTGAACGCATGGACCGGCCCCGGAAACGGCACGCCACTGCCCGGCTGCGTGCCGACCGTCATCAACGGGGTTGGCCTGAAGGTGCTGGGCCAGGTTTGCAGCGTGCCCGGTGCCGGTACCGCCAGCACCAGCAACCGGGCGGTGGCCCAGGCGCCGAGCGAGTTCGACCCGCTGGACCCGATCAACTACCGATTGGCCCGGCTGGGTGCGCGCAGCAGCCTGGGGATCGAGGTGCACTCCTATGACGGCACCGGCCGCTCGTTCAACGAGCCCGCCACCGCAGTGTCGGCCCAGGCCTCGACGTGGTTCCGCGATTACTTGATGCTGGGCTCGCAGCGGCCGGCCAGCCTGCAACTGTCCTTCCACCTGTCGGGCGACTTGCACATCGACCCCGCGCTCGCGGGCACCGGCAACCCGTACCAGCTCGACGCCATCTATGGTGTGACCGCGGAGTCGGCTACCAGGCCAGCGACGGGGTGTTCGTCGCCAGCGAGCCCAATGCCTACGGGCGGGTGGAGGTTCGTCGCCAACTGAAGCAGTTTGGCGCCACGCCGACCGTGTTGCCCTGGGTCGACAGCCGTCCGGGCTCTGCGCTCACGTTCACCGCCGAATTTTGCGCCCGCCACGCGTTGTAGAAGGCGCGCCCACCGGCAACACTGCCCTGCACCACAGACCGGCACCTCATGCCGATGTTGCCCTGTTGGCACACGCCGCCGTCACTCGCCCTTGGTCTGGAAGGGATTGACGATGGTGACGCTGCCGAAGCGTTCACCATGGCTCAGGTCTTCGCCTGCGGGGTACCAACAGAGACAGCGGGGTAAAAGGTGAGGCCTAACCCAATACTGTTAGGTTAGACGAGAAATGATCCCTTTGGATTCGTTGGCGACCTAGGTGGTCTGGCTCTAACCTTGGCAGTCGACGTTGCCACCGGTGCGGGCATTGCTGGCAGTGGCTGCGGCGTGCAGTCGATCGGCACCCGAGTGGGTGCCGTGGGGTCATGAGGTGCGTAGGGCGAGTTTCGGCGCTTGACCATGCGCGGACTGCGGCGGTCGCGGGTCTGGGTGGCTCGCAAGCGACGGCTTTCTTGGAGCACCAGCTCAAAGCGACGTCGGCGCAGTCTCGGCCTTGCTGGGGGGAAAAGCCCCGGAGGGGGCTTGTTCTCGGCGCAGCAGTTGGACGTGGCTGGCAAAGGACAGCTCGTCGTGCGGCATTCGGTGACGGGTGGCCCCCTGGTGCAGCAGCCAGCGCACGGCGTAGTGCGCCAGTACCCAGCCGTAGAACTCCTGCCGTACCAGCTCGGCCGTCTTGCTGCGCAGCACCCGGCGGCTTCTCAGCAAGTGCGTCTTCAATTCGTCAAAGACCTCTTCGACCTGCCAGCGTTGGTGGTACACCGCCGCCAGTTCGAGCGCTGGTGCCTGTACCGGGTCCAGCAGCGTCGTCAGCAGCCGGTAGCGCGGCTGGGCATCGGCCAAACCCGGCAACGCGTACTCAATGACGCGCACAACGATGGCCTGCTCGCGCGCCTGGGCCTTGGGCACTCCAGTGGGCATGATGGCGCTCAGGTAAGAGCCGTCGGGCAGTTCCCGGTGCCGGGGCAGTATGCGATTGGACGTGCAGCGCCACAGTAGTTGCGCGCCGGTGGCCTGTGCCTGACGCCAATGCACATAGCCGCTGAAGCCCCGATCAGCCATGCACAGCATGCCTGGCTTCAGATGGACCAGCAGCGGCTCGCACACCGACCACTCGCTGGCTCGGTAGGGCCCAAGGTTGGCCGCCAGGATCGCGTGGGTGATGCATTCCACCAGCACGGCGCACTGAGCCTGCGGGTAGCCAGCCACCCCGGTGCGGCTGCCGGGACGACCGAAGTGGGCCTCGTTGTCGGCCTCGTCGGGAAGTTCGAAGTTGCTGCCATCCATGGCAACCAAGCGCATTCCTCGATAGAAGGCCTCGGGATGGAATCCTTCATCGGCCATGGGCACGCAACAGCGTCGCACCAGGTCCTGCACCGGTGCTGCGCCGATCTTGGAGCGCGCCAGACTGATCGACACCTTGGACACACGGACGGGATCGGCAGCACCTGCCGCCCAGGCTAGGCCTTGAGCCACTGCAGCGAAAACCTTCTCGTACGCCGCCTCGGGATACAGGCTCAACGCGATGCAATAGTAGACACCCACGACGGCCGGAAAACTTCGCAGCCTCTGCGAGTTTCGACCGTGGACATCAAGCACGTCGTTGATGACCTCAGCAGGAAAAACACGGGCCAGCAGAATGGCGCTCAGGTAGTCCGCCAACCGTGCACCCGTTCCCAGAACCGCCTTCGTTCGTGCCATGGCTCGCCCCGTCGTTGCGATGGGGTCGATTCTACCATCTATACGTCTAAACTAACAGTATTTAGGCCTAACCCCATGTTCATTCAAGGCGCGAACATCGCCTGCAGCGTTTGCAGGGTGGCCGCCAGCGTGGCCGGGCGCAGGGCGCCCATGCGCTTGACCAGACGCGCCTTGTCCAGCGTGCGCAGCTGATCCAGCACGATCAAGCCCTGCTTGCTCT
>JBBRVT010000460.1:0-3683 GCA_038246615.1 Burkholderiales bacterium | reverse complement strand
GGCCGCCACCGTGCTGCAGCCTGCCGATGCCCAGGTGGCCGACTTCGTGCGCGGGCTGCACCGCGGCCGCCTGCTGCGCTGCGCAGCGCTGGCGCAGCCCGGCGGCCCGGTGCCCGGCGTGCCGGTGCTGGCTGCGTCTGCCACGCTGGCCGAGGCTGCGCGCGCGATGCTGGACGCCGGCAGCAGCCAGGCCAATGTGCAGGCAACCGATGGCAGCCATCTGGGCCGGTTGACGCTGGATGCCATGGTGCGCCAACTTGCTGCCTGACTTGCCGCCTGACTGGCCGCCAGACCAGCGCAGGCCTGCGGGATAGCGAGCATCGGGTCGGAGCGCGGTTTGTCACCTGGGTAGACATGGTGGCCGGCCGGGCTGTCTAGCATGCGCCCACAACAGGAGCCGCCATGCCCACCAGCACCCCCGCCGGCCCGCCCGGCGCCCAGCCCGCCACCGCCTTCACCCGCGCCTGCCAGCATGCCGCGCGGCGCTGGCTGCCGCTGGCCGACACCCGCAGCTTCGACGATGCCCGCCGCGGCCACGTGGCCGACCTGCCGGCCGGCGCCATCACCCGCGCCAACGGCGGCCCGGTGTGGAGCCTGGCGGCCTACGGCTTCCTGGCCGACGAAGAAGCACCCGACAGCGTGCACCCCGGCCTGTGGCGCCATGCCCGGGTCAACATGGTCACCGGCCTGTTCCAGGTGGTGCCGCGGGTGTGGCAGGTGCGCGGGCTGGACATTGCCAACATGACGATCATCGAAGGCGACACCGGCCTGATCGTGATCGACCCGCTGATCAGCACCGAGGTGGCGGCTGCCGGCATGGCGCTGTACTTCCAGCACCGGCCGAAGAAGCCGGTGCTGGCGATGGTCTACAGCCACAGCCATGTCGATCACTTCGGCGGCGTGCGTGGTGTCATCGACGAGGCCGACGTGCGCGCTGGCCGGGTGCAGGTGATCGCGCCGGCCGGCTTCATGGAAGAAGCCGTCAGCGAGAACCTGCTGGCCGGCAACGCGATGGCCCGGCGCGCGCTGTTCCAGTTCGGCCCGCTGCTGCCCAAGGGCGTGCGCGGCCAGGTCGACGCCGGCCTGGGCAAGACCACCAGCACCGGCACGGTGACGCTGATCGCGCCCACCATGGTCATTAACCAGCCGGTGGAGCGGCATCTGATCGACGGCATCGAATGCATCTTCGAGTTGACGCCCGGCGCCGAGGCGCCGGCCGAGCTGATCATCCACCACCCCGGGCTGCGGGTGCTGAACATGACCGAGATCAGCAGCCAGAACTTCCACAACCTGCTGCCGCTGCGTGGCGCGCAGGTGCGCGACGCGCTGGCCTGGTCGCGCTACCTGGACGGCGCGCTGCAGCGCTACGGCGCCGCCAGTGACGTGCTGATCGCCCAGCACCACTGGCCGGTGTGGGGCGGGCCGGCCATCGACGGCTTCCTGCGCCGCCAGCGTGACCTGTACCGCTATGTGCACGACCAGACCCTGCGGCTGATGAACCACGGCCTGCTGGCCGCCGAGATCGCTGAAACCCTGCAGCTGCCGCAAGCGCTGCAAGACGACTGGGCCTGCCACGGCTTCTACGGCACGGTGAAGCACAACGTGAAGGCGGTGGTGCAGCGCTACCTGGGCGCCTACGACGGCAACCCCGCCCACCTGGACCCGCTGCCGCCGGCCGACGCCGCACGCAAGACGCTGCAGTACATGGGCGGCGCCGATACGGTGCTGCAGCATGCGCAGGCCGACTTCGACGCCGGCGAATACCGCTGGGTGGCCCAGGTGTGCGCGATGGTGGCGCACGCCGGGCGGCCCGGTGACGACAGCGTGCAGCGCGCCCAGGCCCTGGGCGCCGACGCGCTGGAGCAGCTGGGCTACCAGGCCGAATCGGCCACCTGGCGCAATGCCTGCCTGCAGGCGGTGATGGAGCTGCGCCACGGCGTGCCGCAGCTGACGCCCACGTCGGTGGCAGTGCGCGACATCGTGCGCGCGCTGCCGCTGGGCCTGTTCTTCGACACCCTGGCGATGCGTCTGGACGGCGCCAAGGCCGCCGGCCTGCACCTGCGGATCAACTGGCGCATCACCGGCACCGGCGGTGATGTCGATGCCGATGCCGAGGCCGGCAACTGCGCACTGCTGAACCTGGAGCACGGCGCGCTGACCCACCGCCTGGGCGTGCAGGCCGCCGATGCCGACGCCAGTGTGGCGATGGACCGCGACACGCTGGACGCCATCGCGCTGCAGACGCTGCCGCTGGCAGATGCGCTGCAGACCGGCCGTGTGCGGGTGCAGGGCAGGGTGCAGGCCCTGGTGCAGCTGATGTCCATGCTCGACACCTTCAACCGCATGTTCCCGGTGGTGGGGCCGCGGCCTTGAGATCTGGCCCCTGAACCGGCCAGAATCGCACCCGCCACAACCCAGTCCGGAAAGACCCGCCATGCCCCGCCTGCACCCCGCCCAGACGAGCCAGCACGATGTCCGCATGGCCGGCAAGACCGGCGTGGCGGTCAACTTCGCGCAGCGCCCGCAGTGGCTGGTGAAGCGGCGCGATGGGTGCCGGCTGAACGACTTCTCGGTCGGCCACGCCAACTGGCGCACCAGCCCATGACACCGGTGGTGGTGGCGCCACGCCGCTGGTGGGCCGGCGACGCCAGTGCCGTGCCGGTCGTGTCGGTCGTCGCGCTGGTGCTGGCAACGCTGGCTGCGGTGCCGCTGCTGGCGACCGACTTCCAGCTGTTCCGGCTCACCAACATCCTGGTCTACGCGCTCGCGCTGATCGGCTTGAACCTGCTGGTGGGCTACAACGGCCAGATCTCGCTGGGGCACGGTGCGTTCTACGCGGTCGGCGCGTATGCGACGGCCTTGCTCGTGGTGCATGCCGGCGTGGCGCACTGGCTTGCGGTGCCGCTGGCCGGCATCGTTTGCCTGGGGGTCGGCGTCTTGTTCAGCCTGCCCTTGCGCAAACTGCGGCCGGCGCACCTGGCGATGGCCACGTTCGCCCTGGGCGCGGCGCTGCCCAGCCTGGCCAAGTGGAAAGGCATCGACGGCTGGACCGGTGGCACCCAGGGCCTGGGCATCGACGAACCCGCAGTGCCGTTCGGCCTGCCGCTGCGATTCGACCAATGGATCTACCTGCTGGCCTTGGTGTTCGTCGCGCTGTCGTTCTGGCTGACCTACAACCTGCTGCGCGGCCGCATCGGTCGCGCGGCCATCGCCATCCGCGACCACCCCATCGCTGCGCAGTCGATGGGCATCGACAATGCCTTCTACAAGGCGGTGATCTTCGGCCTGAGTGCCATGCTGGTGGGCATGGCCGGCGGCCTGGCGGCGTTGTCCATGCGCTATGTCGCGCCGGGCATGTTCGGATTGTTCCTGTCGTTCGGTCTGCTGATCGGCATCGCGGTCGGTGGCCTCGGGTCGCTGGGCGGCGCCCTCTACGGCGCGGTCTGCCTGCAGTTCATCTTTCTCGTGGTCGGCGCGTCGGCCAGCACGTTGCAGACGACCAAGACGCCATTGATCTACGGCGTGGTGCTGATCGCGTTCATGTGCCTGTTCCCCAACGGCATCGCCGGCCTGGTGGCCAGCGCCCGTGCCCGCCTGCGCCGGGCGCGCGATCGTCATCGGTAGCGCCCGACTGCGCACGGCACGCTGCAAATCAACGCAGAAGCCACCAGGTCACCCGCCCG
>JBBRVT010000459.1:0-3693 GCA_038246615.1 Burkholderiales bacterium | reverse complement strand
GGCCACGTCGCCCGGGAAAACCCGAAGGCAAGCGCTACGAACGACACCCTTTGGGGCTGCGATCAGTGTTCAACGGGCTGGTGCCGCGCGCAACAACCACTTGGGTGCGTGTCCGAGAGCTCGGCGGGGGGTGTTCCGGGGGGTGTTCTGGGAGAAAAAAGGGCGTTTGAAAAGCCTATCCCCCACCGAGCTGGCCGACCAGTACCTGGTGATGGAGCGCGGCGAGATCATCGCGCGTGGGCGCGGCGCGCAGCTGGAGGCCGATGGGGTGCGGGCGCTGGTGTCGATCTGAAGCCGGTGTCGCTCGACACCAAGGGGAAGCGCTGCGCTTGTCACCCCCGCGTCACCTGCCCGCATGCCCGCTACGCGCGCCCCGGTGGAACACTGCAAGCCATTCGTTGGTCTTGCTGGAGACTCCACCATGCACACATTGCGCTCCCTCGCCGCGGCCGTGGTTCTGGCCAGCCTTAGTTCGTTGGCCTCGGCCACGGTGGTCATTGACGGTTTCAGCGACGCGGCCACCGCCAGCTACACCAACGCCGGCCTGTTCGAGTCCTCGGCGGTGCAGAACGGCACCATGGTGGGCGGCGCCCGTTTTGACGGTCTGTTGTGCTATTTCGCCTGCGACTACAACGCGCCCTTTCACGCCACGCTGCAGGTAGGCAACGGCGTGCTGGCGGTGACGCCGCCGGCGGCTGGCCTGGCTACCACGCGCGTGCTGTGGGGCAATGTCAGCCCGAACAGCAACGTCTTCCCACTGGCCTCGCTGGCGCTGGACCTGAGTGCTGAGAACGCCTTTGAACTGCGCTTCAACAGCATCTCCGCCGACCTGCTGGTGCAATTGGTGGTGGTCAGCGCCGGCGGACAGTCAGACTACCGGCCGGTGCTGAACAACCCTGGCCTGGTACTGCAGGCCGGCGGCCCGCAGACCGTGCTGCTGCCTTTCAGCGGCTTTGTCGGTTCGGCGTCCTTTGCCAACATCAATGGCCTGGGCCTTGTGCTGGGCGGCAACAACGGCCATGGCACCGAGGCCGCGCTGGCCAGCTTTTCGCTGGACTCGGTGATGGCCGTGGCGGTGCCCGAACCCGCGACGGCCGTGTTGTGGGGCGCAGGACTGCTGGGTTTGGCGGCTGCCTCAGCACGCCGCCGGCCCCAGCCGGGCTGAAGTCGGACCAGTCTGCAACCGGCGGTGCTGCTGCCGGTACGGTTTTTCGAGCGCTACCGCTGAATGGGGGTTTGCCGCCTTGGTGGCATCCGCGGTATCTTGCGCACGTGCCCGCCACCACCCAGCCCGCATCAGCATCAGGGCTACCTCTTCCAGCGCCCGAAGGCGCGGCAGCGGCTGCAGCTGCCTGGCAAGAACTGCTGCGGGTGTTGGCGTCGCCAGCCTTTGCGGGCGCGGCAGCGCACCAGCGGCTGCTGCGCCACCTGGTGGAACAGACACTGGGCGGCCGCAGGGCGGCGCTGAAAGAGAGCGTGCTGGGCATCGAAGTCTTTCAGCGCCCGGTGCACAGTTTTGACCCCAAGCGCGACAGCATCGTGCGAGTGGAAGCGCGCCGTCTGCGCGAGCGCCTGCGCCGACACTATGCACAAGCTGGCGGTGACCTCAGCGTCACGCCATTGATGATCGTGCTGCCCACTGGCAGCTACGTGCCGCACTTCGTGTCGCGCGCTGCCGATGATGCACAGACCGAAGCGACGGAGCTGGTGGAGCGTGGCCACTACTTCCTGCGGCTGGGCCATGAGGGCGGGCACCGCAAGGCACTGGAGCGTTTTGAGTCCGCTGCCCACCACGCACCCGGCCTGACCACCGCACACGCCGGGGTAGCGCGTGCCTGGCTGCAGCTGGTGGCCACCAACCTGGAACCGCCTCAGCCCGGTGTCGGCCTGGCTCTGGCTGCCGTATACCGTGCGCTGAAGCTGCAACCCGCCCACGCCGACAGCCTGGTGCTGGCAGCGCAGCTGAAGCACCGCTTCGAGTTCAACTGGCCTGCCGCCCGCGCCTTGTTTGACCGCGCGCAACGCGCGGCACCCGAATCGGCCTTCGTGCGGCATGCGCTGGCCCTGTCGCTGATGATGCGCGGTGACTTCGACGGCGCCGAAGGTGCACTCGCCGCCGCGCGGCAGATCGACCCCCTGCACCTGAGCCTGCGCGCGCACCAGGCGCTGCTGTGGCTGTACCGCCGCCAGTGGGACGCGGCCGAGCAATCCCTGCTGGCGCTGCTGGACCTGAGCCCCGACAACGTGCTGGGAATGAGCCTGCTGGGGTATGTGGCGCTGTGCCGAGGCGAGGCGGCCGTTGCCCTGGCGCAGTACGGCAGGGTGGCTGCCGCGCACCCGCAGCTCAGCATCGGCCGTTGCGGCCAGCTGTGGGCGCTGGCCGCGATGGGGCGTCAGGCCGATGCACGGCAGGGCCTGCAGGCCCTGCAGCGCAGTTGGGCTGACGGCCGCTACCTCAGCCCCTACCAGCTGGCGATGGCTGCATGCTGGCTGCACGACGACGCCCAGGCGCTGACGCTGCTGGAGCGCGCGGTGTTCGAACGCGACCCCAACGCCTTGTGCCTGCCGGTGGACCCGGCCTTCGACCGCCTGGCGCAAGCGCCCCGCTTCACCGCGCTGCGCCGCCAGGTAGTGGGCAACCCAGGCGCCCGAGCCCGCGCTTGACATGACCGGTTGCATCAAAGGCAATCACGGAGCGGACCGCTGCTGGTTGAAAGTGAAGGGTGGCAGCGTGCTGCTTGCGGGCCACGACATTGCCAAGGCCACGTCATACGACCGCGTGCGGGCCGGCATCGGCTATGTGCCGCAGGGCCGCGAGATCTTCGGCCGCCTGCCCGTCGATGAAAACCTGCGCATGGGGCTGGCATCGCGGCCCACCCGCACTCCCGTGCCGCCGATCCTGTTCGAACTGTTCCCGGTACTCAAACAGAGGATCGGCCGCCGCGGCGGCAACCTGTCGAGCGGCCAGCAGCAGCAACTGGCCATCGCCCGCGCGCTGGCCGCGGCGCGGCTGACCGTTACTCCGCGCACTCTGGCGCAAGGCCGCCGCGCTGCGCCCCCGGCACGGGCAGTCAGCTGCGTTCGGCTCTGCGCAGGCCGCCGGCGGCCAGCAGCCCCAGCAGCAGCGCCAGCACGGCCAAACCGGCCAGGCGGGGCCACACGCCAGCCAGCCCATCCGACTGTGTGCCCGCGCCCGGCCCACCGGCCAGGAAGCGGCCGAAGCTGGGGAAGGCCGCGTAGTCGGCCTCGGTCAGCGCCTGGTCGGCGCGCGCGCGGCCCAGAAAAAAGGCGCGCCACTGGGTGTGAAAGCCGTCCACCTGGGCGTAGAAGGCGGCATAGCGCGCGCCACCGCTGCCGGCCAGGTCGGTGGCGGCCAACTGCATCAAAAGCGCCGGTGAGGCAAAGGCCAGGCGGTCGACCAAGGCCTGGCGGCGCACGAGTTGCGCGTCGTGCGCTTCCACCACGGCCTGCACGCGCGCGGCCGAGGCATCGACCACCGCGATGCGGCGTGCCACGCGTTCACGCGGGTTGCCGCGCTTCAATTCGGCGGGCTGGGCGTCGGGGTGTTCTTCGCGGTAGCGGGCCAGTGTGGCGTCGCGCGCGCGGTCTGCATCGACGGTGGCGCCGCGCACGGCCAGCACCATCTCGGCGCGCGAGGGCACCGGGTACAGCGTGTCGGCCAGCAGGTTGACT
>JBBRVT010000458.1:0-3695 GCA_038246615.1 Burkholderiales bacterium | reverse complement strand
TTCATCGCCCGGCCGGGCGCCGAAGAGGCGGTGCGCCTGCGCCTGTGGGACGACCAGGCCAAGGCAGCCGATCTGCCCACGCCGCCGCTGGCGCACTACATCGCCCGCGCCCGGCGCTGCGCGCTTTGCTGAGCACCCAGGCCCAGCTCACCTGGCCGGTGGTGGCTGCGGTGCTGCTGGGCGCGGCCCTGCATGCCGGCTGGAACGCGCTGGTCAAGAGCAGCAGCGACAAACCGCTCGACACCGCCCTGGTGCACCTGCTGGGCGCGGTGGTGGCGCTGCCGCTGCTGGCCATCGTGGGCCTGCCGGGGCCGGCGGGCCTGCCCTTCATCGCCGTGTCGCTGGTGGTCCACATCGGCTACTACATCGCGCTGGCCGGCGCCTACCAGCATGGCGACCTGGGACTGACCTACCCGATCATGCGGGGCCTGGCGCCGCTGCTGGTGGCGCTGGGCAGCAGCAGTCTTCTGGGCGAAGCGCCCAGCCCGGCGGCCTGGGCCGGGGTGCTGGCCATCACCAGCGGCGTGGCGCTGGTGGGCCTGGCCCGGTCGGGCGACGCGATGCGGCATCCGCAACAGCACCGCAAGGCGCTGCTGTTCGCCTTTGCCAACGCCGGCATCATCGCCGTCTACACCGTGGTCGATGGCCTGGGCGTGCGTGCCGAGGTGGCCGCCGGCGGCAACGTGCTGCGCTACGTGATGCTGCTGTTCGTGCTGGACGGCATCGCCTACCCGTTGCTGGTGTGGCTGCGGCGCGGTGCTGCCGGCCGGGCCCACCTGCTGGCCTATGCACGCCAGCGCTGGCCGGTGGCGGCGCTGGGCGGCTGCGCCAGCATCGGCAGCTATGCCATCGCGCTGTGGGCGATGACCCGCGCGCCGGTGGCCAGCGTGGCGGCGCTGCGCGAGACCTCGGTGCTGTTCGCCGCAGTGCTGGGCACGCTGCTGCTGAAGGAAGCCTTCGGCCTGCAGCGCGCCATCGGCACGGCGGTGATCGTGGCCGGTGTGATGGCACTCCGGCTCGGATGAAGGCGACAGCCGCATGTCCCTGCCGACGCCTGTGCAGACCCTGATCGTCGGTGGCGGCAATTGCGCCGGCCAGTGGGCGCGGCAGTTCGGCGCACTGGCGGGGGCGAACCTGCCGCTGTACTCGGCCGAGCATTTCCACATCGTCACCGACCGCGTCGACGGCGTGTACCCGATGCTGCCCGTACTGCGCGACCCCGACGGCCTCATCCATGACAAGGAAGAGGTGGGCGGCCTGGTGATGGGCGGCTTCGAGCTGGCCGCCAAGCCTTGGGGCGTGGACCCGATCCCGGCCGACTGATCTCATCGCCGGGGTCTGGAGTGCGCGCCCTACCAGGCCGGCGCCGGTGGCTCGATTGCAGCGGCAGCGTTGAAGCGGGCCGCGCGCGGTGGCCACACCGGCATGTTCACGATGTCGACCATGCTGGTCATGAACCTTGTGCGCGACAGGAACCTGCCCGACGCCACCGAGAATGGCGCCACCACCGTGTCCACCATGTCTCGCCGCTGCCACCCGGGCAGCGGCGGCACCGCACCCAGAGGAGCTTGCCGCGATGCGCGGATCGAACGACTGGAAAGTCCCCGGCAGCGACGTGCGTCTGACCGGCCAGGCCGGCGGGGCGCTCGACGGGCTGAGTTTCGTCGCCAAGGACCTGTTCGACGTGGCCGGACACCCCACCGGTGGCGGCAACCCCGACTGGCCGCGCCACCGCCCGGTGCCCGAAGTCCACGCCTGGGCGGTGCAAACCTTGCTGGACGCTGGCGCAGACCTGGTCGGCAAATCGATCACCGACGAGATCTCGCTCGGTCTGCTGGGTGAAAACGCCTTCGACGGCACGCCGCTGAACCCGCGTGCACCCGACCGGGTGCCCGGTGGCTCGTCTTCCGGCTCGGCCTCGGCGGTGGCACGCGGCGACTGCCACACCGCGCTGGGCACCGACACCGGCGGCTCGGTGCGCGTGCCAGCCAGCTTTTGTGGCCTGTACGGCATGCGGACCACGCATGGCAGCCTGCCGCTGGACGGCATGGTGCCCCAGGCGCCCGGCTCGGACACCACCGGCTGGTTCGCCCGTGACGCCGCCACCTTCGCGCGGGTCGGCCAGGCTCTGCTGGGGCGTCCGGTGCCCGCCAGCTTGCCGACACGGCTGGTGGTGGCGACCGACGCCTTCGGCTTCGCCGACCCCGGCGTGCAGGCAGCGCTCGCACCTGCGGTGGCGAAGCTGGGCCGGCTGATCGGCGCGCTGCGAGAAGACTCGATGGCGCCGCAAGGGCTGTCCGTCTGGGGCCGCGCTCAACGCACGCTGCAGATGGCCGAAGCCTGGGCCACCTTCGGCGACTGGGTTCAGCGCGACGTCCCGCGTTTCTCGTTTCTGGTGGCGCGGTCGCTGATGGCAGGCTCGGCGGTCAGCGCGGCCGATCTGGCTGCGGCTGCCTTGATGCGCGACGAGGTGCGCGGCCGGCTGGCGCACCTGGTGCCACCCGGCACCATCCTGTGTCTGCCCACCACCCCCGGGCCGGCACCACGCAAAGGACTGCCGCTGCGGGAGATGGACCGGGTGCGCGACCGGATCAACTGCCTCTGCGCCCAGGGTGGTCTGGCAGGCCACCCGCAACTCAGCCTGCCGGTGGCCGAACTCGACGGCGCCCCGATCGGCCTGTCGATCCTGGGCGCACGCGGCGCCGACCTCGACCTGATCGCCGTCGCCCGCGCGATGGCGCTACAGCCATGAGCCACATGACCCCCATGACCCCCATGACCCACCGTGACCCCATGCGCGACATGACCCCCAACCTGCCTGATGTCGTGGCGGAACTGCGCACGCTGTTCGAGCGCTACGAGCACGCGCTCGAACACAAGCTTGTCGACGTGCTGGACGACACCTTCTGGCGCAGCCCGCACACCATCCGCTATGCCATGCACGAAAACGGCTACGGCTTCGACGAAATCCACGCCCACCGCGTGCGCCGCCCGCCGGGGCCAGGCATCAAGGAAAAGCGCCTGCGGCTGGAGATCCTGACCTTGGGCCGCGACTTCGCCACGGTCAACCTGGAATTCAAGCTGCGCGGCCACGACCTGGTGGGCCGGCAGAGCCAGACCTGGGTGCGCTTTCCCGACGCGGGCTGGAAAGTCGTCTCCGCCCACGTCTCCACCGTGAATCCGGCGCCCGTCTGGTGATCTGCTGACCCGCCAAGCCCCGACGGGTGGCCGATGGCAACGACCTGCGGGAATGGGGTGTGGTTCAAGCGGTCCATCACAGCCTCTTGGCCGTACCTCTTGGCCGCATCCACCGTGCGCGTGGCCACACCACCACAGTGGCGAAACTGTCTGGCCCTGGCACCGACCGCCTCTGCAGCGTTGTGTGCAAGGTCGGCCGGACTCCATCGGTTGAAACGACCGGCGCGGCAGTCGCTGGCTGACTGGCCGACGGCGATTCGGGTGATCGGACGCCGGGGTTCCCTGGCTGGCTGCATCCGCTCGGCGCAGACTTTGCAGGCAGGGGGGTTCGTCCCGCGAATCACGGGTCCAGCGCGGTCTGCTTCTCTGTCCGAGGCCCGATGACCCGGCGCGGGATGAAGGCGATGACCACCAAGATGGCCGTGATCACTGCGAAGGCGATGGTCAGCGGGGTCGACACGAAAATTGCAAGATCGCCATCCGAGATCGCCAGCGCC
>JBBRVT010000457.1:0-3712 GCA_038246615.1 Burkholderiales bacterium | reverse complement strand
CGCCTGGCCGATGCCGGACACCGGCTTGGTCAGCCCGTAGTACGGCGCGTTGACGCTGGCCAGCACCTTGGCGGCGATGCGTGCCTCGCCGTTGATCAGCTCGGCCAGTTCAGCGGAGCTGGCGCGCTCCAGGAACTGCGGCGACAGCAGCTGGTGCAGTGCCGCAGGCGGGCGCGGAATGTGGCGGACGGCGTCTTGCAGGGCCTGGCGCTGCGCGTCGGCCAGGGCGGCGGGCTCGGCCCAGCGGAAGCTGCCCAGCGCCTCGGGCGGCAGTGCGGGCAGCTGTGCCTGCGCCGGGCCGGCAGCCGGCGCGCCCAGCGGCGCACTGGCTCGGTGGGTGGTTGGCGTGGCGGCAAGCGCGCGCGGCGCATGCGGCGCAAGCGGCGCAACCGGCTGATTTCGCACCGGTGGGGGTGGCGCGGCCTGCCGGCGCCACAGCAGCCAGCCACCCAGCAGCAGGCCCAGCAGGGCCAGGGAGACGAGGATCAGGCTCATGGACGGGGCTTCCGGTGGTGTACCCCGTGTTGTCGCCCGTCCTGGCGCCGGCTTGAGCCGCCGGCGCCGTCCCGCTGGCCCGAGGCGGCCCGAGCCGGCCGAAAACAGGACATGTTGCGCGGTTGCGGCCCGGGCGCAGGGCCCGGCATCACTTGCTGACCGACAGCACCAGCGTGTTGTTGCCCGGGAAGCCCACTGCGGAGACGCCGGTGCCGCGCAGGCCCAGCGCGATGAACGATGTCACCGCGCTGCTGCTGCCATCGCTGGCCGTCACCGTCTCGGCCATCCGCAGGCTGAAGCCATCGCGCGGGTTGTTGATGCGGAAGGTCTCGGGCCGGGTTGCGCCGGTGGTGAAGTTGGTCACCGCGTCGCGCAGGAAGCCGTTGGCGGTGGCGTCGATGGATCGGATGGTGTTCTTGCTTTCCGACACACCGCTGGCGGTGTAGTTGTTGTTCTGCGTGATGTTCCAGGTCTCCGACACGGTGCCGGTCTCGGGCAGCGGTCGGGCCACCTTGCGCGTCGACAAGCCCAGGTGGCTACCGGCGCCGGCCAGATTCACGCGCAGCAACTCGCCCCCGCCGGACCTGTAGAGGAACGTGCGCTCGGTCCAGCCGTCGGTGGCATTGGCCCAGTTGAAGCCACCATCGGAGCTGACGCTGCTGGTGATGACGGGAAAGCCAGCCGTGGCCGCCGTGCCGGATTCACAGTCCAGGCCGTTCTCGCAGAAGGTGATGGCGGTCAGCTTGCCGGCGGTGTCCAGGGTCCAGGTGGCGTTGGTCAGAACGATCGGGCCGCCGTCGCTGGTGCGATCGAGCTGCAGGCTGTTCCAGTCGCCGGCCAGGGCCGACAGCGGATGGGTCTGTTCAGGGAAGCCGATGCCCATGCGGAAGACGGCGCCATCCTTGGCCTGGAACACGATCACGCCGGCCGGCGACACCACGATGTCGCCACCGTCCGTGTCTTTGAAGCGGCAGTTGCCGTTGGCGGTGAGCTGGTCGGTCGACAGGTCGGCATGGACGACCTGGAGCGTCACCGCGTCCAGGGTGACCACCTCGGTGTCGTACGTGCCATCGGCCGGCTTGTTGCTGCTGCCGTTGGTGACAACACGGTATCTGCCGCTGCGCAGCGCGCTGCAGGTGGCCGCTTTGGGTTGCAGCAGCATCTCGGCCGGCAGCGAGGCAGTGCTGCTCAGCGCCGTGGCCGGCGCGGCGGGCGAGCCCTTGGCCACGGTGGCGGTCAGCGTGGCCAGCGTGGTGCCGGTGGCGGCCAGCCTGGCCTTCAGCGCGTCCAGCTTCTGGTCGAAGGCATTGCCCGCAGTGCTGCCGCTGGCGGCCACCAGGGCGCCTGTCAGCACGTCGCCGGTGGCGGTGAGATCGACCCCGGCGGCCTGGAGCGTGGCCACCACGGCGGCCACGGCGGCGCTGGCCTTGTCTGCGCTGAGTGCTGCTGCGGCGGCGGCATCGAAGCCGGTGAAATAGCTGGCCGGCGCGCCGCCGCTCAGCTGGGCCAGCACCAGTTCGCTGACCGGCGTGATGTTGGCCCTGGCCGCGCTGCCGCTGCCGGTGGCCAGCGAATGCAGCACCGTGCCGTCGGCCGCCGTCACTTGCAGCACGCAGGGCAGCGCGCCGGCGGCCAGCGTCTTGCTGTAGTTGCCATCGGCCCCGGAGGTGGCTGTGTCGCTGCCGCCGTTGCACTTGATGGCGACAACGCCGCCGGCGATGGCCGCGCCCGTAGCGGCCGTGCCGCTGACGGTGAGCGGGGTGGTGGGGCTGGGTGCCACCGGGTCGGCCTTGTCGCCGCTGCCGCCGCCGCAGGCGGCCAGCGCCAACACCAAAGGAAGAACACAGAAGAGCCGGCGCGGGCCGGCCGGGAAGGGTGCATGCAGCATGGGATGGTCTCCAGAGTCGTGTCGATGGGCCGGCAGCGCACATGTCTGCAGGGCCATGCCATGCTGCGTCGGCATGCAGCCGCCGGCATCCTCAAGTCACGGTGTGAACGCATCGGCCAAATGGCCGATGCCCAGCGGCGCTCAAGTCGGGCAGAGCAGGCCCAGCAGTGCCGGCCGGGTGTACAGCGCCGTGGCATTGGCCGGGCTGATGCCGGGCACCCAGCGCTGCAGCTCGGCCGCTGCATTGATGGCCGAGGCCAGCAGCTGCGCGGCGATGGCCGGGTCGTGCGGGCGCAGGCTGCCGTCTTCCAGGCCGTCGACCAGCAGGCCGGCGATCAGCCCGGTGAGCTGCTGCAGCTGCCGGCGCACCACGGCGCGTTGCGGCTCGTCGGGCAGCGCACTGGTGGCGCTGCTGCGCAGCAGCGGGCCCAGCGGCCCGAGCTGGAAGCGCACCAGCGTGGCGGTGGCCGCGCAGGCCCGCTGCCAGGCTGGCGCCGGCGCGCCGGCCGCCGCGCGCAGCGTCTGGCCCAGCACCGCGAAGCTGCGCCCGAAGCAGGCGCTGATCAGGTCGTGCTTGGTGTCATGGTGGTGGTAGAACGAGCCTTTGGTGAGGTTCAACCGGGCCGAGATGCGCGCCACCGAGGCACCGCGGTAGCCCTGCTCGTTGACCAACACGGTGGCCGCGCGCAGAAAGGCATCGGCGGTATCGCTGTCGTCGTGCGGCTGGCGGGTGCCGGGGACAAACAGCGCGGCGGCGGCCACTGCGTCCAGCCCCAGCGTGGCCATGGCGGCATCGTCCGGCCAGGGCTGGCCGGCCTGGGCCAGGCCATGCAGCAGCAGTTGGGCATGGCGCTGGGCCACGCGCGGGTAGTCGTCCACCGCGTGGCGGTGGATCCAGGCGCGCAGCCAGTGCGCGGCCGACATCAACAGGTGGGCGCGGGCATTCAGGTCTTCACGCCCCAGGCCGGTGGTGCAGGGGCCGTACAGCAGCGCGCGCAAGCGGCGGAACATCTCGGTGTAGGCTGCGAACACGGTGGCGGCCTGGGCACCGGGCAGTGCGCGGATGTCGCCAAAGCCGATCAGCACCGGGTGGGCGCCGGTCTGCATGTCGGCCAGCAGCTGGCCGTGCAGCGCCAGGAAGCGGCTGACCCGGGCTGCCACCGTGGCCTCGGCCCCGGCCTGCACGGCCAGCGCCTGGTGCACGGCGATGGCACGCAGCAGGCAGGCCGTGGCCAGGTCTTCCTTCTTGCGGTAGTAGTAGGTCAGGCTGGTGGTGACCAGGCCCACCTGTGCCGCAATCTCGCCCAGCGTCGCGCCCTTGACGCCCTG
>JBBRVT010000456.1:0-3725 GCA_038246615.1 Burkholderiales bacterium | reverse complement strand
ATGGTCATCGTGCGCGACAACCGCGAGGTCACGCCCACCGACGTGGCCCGTGTGGTCGAAACCGCCAAGGCCATCAACATCCCCAACGACCAGCGCCTGCTGTTGGTCGAGCCGCAGGAATTTGTCATCGACGGGCACGAGGTGAAAGAGCCCATCGGCATGTCCGGCAGCCGACTGGAGGTGAAGGTGCACATCGTCACCGGCGCGCAGAGCGCGGCCGAGAACATCCTGAAGTGCGTGCGCCGCTGCGGTCTGGAAGTGGCCGGTCTGGTGTTGAACCCGAGTGCCAGCGCCCTGGGTGTGTTGACCGAAGACGAAAAGCAATTGGGCGTGTGCGTGGTCGACATCGGCGCCGGCACCACCGACGTGCAGATCTACACCGATGGCAGCGTGCGCCACACGGCCGTGATCCCGATTGCCGGCGACCTGATCACCAGCGACATCGCCATGGCGCTGCGCACGCCGACCAAGGACGCCGAAGAGATCAAGGTCGAATATGGCGTGGCCAAACAATTGCTGGCCGACCCCAGCGAACAGGTCGAAGTGCCCGGCCTGGGCGACCGCGCGCCGCGCATGCTGAGCCGCCAAGCCCTGGCCGGCGTGATCGAGCCGCGGGTCGAAGAGATCTTCAGCCTGGTGCACCAGGTCATCCGCGAGAGCGGCTATGAAGAACTGCTGTCCAGCGGCATCGTGCTGACGGGCGGCAGCGCGGTCATGCCGGGCATGGTGGAACTGGGCGAGGACATCTTTTTGAAGCCCGTGCGCAAGGGCCTGCCCACCTACCGCGGGCCGCTGTACGACATGGTCAGCAACCCGCGAAGCGCCACCGTGATGGGCCTGCTGGAAGAAGCCCGCACGGCACGTGCGCGCGGGCACAAGGCGGCGGCGCAGGCCGGGTCGGTGCGCAACATCGTCGGCCGCGCAAAAGACTGGTTTCTCGGTAATTTCTGAAGGAGGGGCGCATGAATGCAAAAACAAATCGCATGCAACAAAAACAGCAAAGACAGCGAAGAAATTACATCAACAAGACGACGCCCCGTGTTTCTCATCCCCGTTGTTTGGCAACTGCAACTCACTGCTAGGAGGCTCAAATGCCCATCGAAATGATCGAAGAATTCGACCAAGGCACACAGATCAAGGTGATCGGTGTCGGCGGCGGCGGCGGCAACGCTGTCGAACACATGATCAACCAGGGGGTGCAAGGCGTGGACTTTGTCTGCGCCAACACCGACGCGCAGGCGCTGAACCGCAGCGCCGCCGGCAACCTGGTGCAACTCGGAGGCACCGGCCTGGGTGCGGGCAGCAAACCCGAGGTGGGCCGCGCCGCGGCCGAGGACGCGGTGGACCGCATCAAGGCCGCCATAGCCGGCGCGCACATGCTGTTCATCACGGCAGGCATGGGTGGTGGCACGGGCACCGGTGCGGCGCCGGTGATTGCGCGCGTGGCCAAGGAAATGGGCATCCTGACGGTGGGCGTGGTGACCAAGCCGTTCGAGTTCGAGGGCCGCCGCCGCGGCAAGCAGGCCGACGATGGTGTGGCCGAACTCGAGGCCAATGTCGACAGCCTGATCGTGGTGCTGAACGAGAAGCTGCTGGAAGTGATGGGCGACGATGTCACGCAGGAACAGGCATTTGCACATGCCAACGACGTGCTGAAAAACGCCGTCGGCGGCATCAGCGACATCATCCACATCCCCGGCCTCGTCAACGTCGACTTCGAAGACGTCAAGACGGTGATGAGCGAGCCCGGCAAGGCCATGATGGGCACAGCGACCGCCGGCGGCCCCGACCGCGCCAACAAGGCCGCCGAGATGGCCGTGGCCTGCCCGCTGCTGGAGGGCATCGACCTGAGCGGTGCCCGTGGCGTGCTGGTATTGATCGCAGCCAGCAAGAGCAGCTTCAAGCTGGCCGAAAGCAAGAACGCGATGAACACCATCCGCCGTTACGCGGCCGATGACGCGCACGTGATCTTCGGCACCGCCTACGACGAAAGCCTGGGCGACCAATTGCGCGTGACCGTCATCGCCACCGGCTTGAGCAGCGCGGCACGCAGCGCGCGGCAGGCGCAGGGTGGGCAGTCTGCCCAGACCGGCCCATCTGGGCCAATGGGCCATGGCGGCCAGGGCAGCCATAGCGGCCATAGCGGCCATAGCGGCCAGGGCGGCTACGGCCAACCCCAGGGCGGCGGCCGCCCCGGCCCGGGCCTGAGCGTGGTGGCGCCGCAGCCTGCGGTGCCGGTGTTCCATACCGCGCAACGCACCGGCACCGACAACCTGCCGGTGCTGACGCAGCCGGCCGGCGGCCTGGGTGGCCACGGCGGCACCACCTCACAAGCCGGCAACCATGCCGGCCACGGTGCGGGCACGGCGGGCCATGGCAATTACGACGACTACACCCGACCCAGCGTATGGCGCAGCCCGCGCGCCCAGGCCGCGGCCAAGGTGGATGCGCTGGTCAGCGACGGCGTGGACGAGATCGAGATCCCGGCGTTCTTGAGGAAGCAGGCCGACTGAGGACGGCAGGACGTGCCTGGGCATGTCCGTCTCCTCAGGAGGGGCCCGAGCTTTGCGAGGGCGCGCCTGTCGTGTCAAGGGCGCGAGACGCAGGTCGTATCTCGACCATGTTGATGGCTGCAGCTGTTGGTGAAGTCAGCGACAGCAATCGGCCAAGCGGTCGGACACCACCGGCAGCTGTGCCGCGTTTCAACTGCGGCGAGAGTGCTCAAGTACGACTTCGATCCCGACATCAGGCACTGCCACCGCCTGCGGCGGCAGCCACCAAGCCCAGAGGGGTGTGGCATGCCCAACCCAGCTCCGAAGAACCTGGCGCATCTCGGCTGACCGTTGCTGCGCCCGGTGTCAGTCAATGGTCGACACCGAGCCGTTTGCGGGTGTTTGAAGGCGTGGACGGCCCTTGGCGGCACGCCTTCTGCTCGGCGGCTGCACTTGGCGCGCAGCGCCTGCAGGTGCAGCTGCCGCTCAGGTCCGGAGAGCTTTGGCCGGTGCAGCGCGCCGCTGCAGCCCAGCCACGCCCAGCAACCCCAGCGCCACCAGCGCCAGGCTGCCCGGCTCGGGGATTTCATTCCTGAACCCGAGCTGCACGCTCGCCACCCGCTGCAGCAGCCAGGCCTCGCGGCCCGTGAGTCCGAGCTCTCGCGCGGCGCGCTCGTTGGCACCGAACATGGCCGGGTCCAGACCGGTGATCGAGCCGAAGTTCGTCAACGCGCTCAGGTAAGAGCCAGCCACGCTGGCATGCGTACCGTCGTTGAACCAGAGATCGATCAGGTCGTCGGTCAGCGCATCGGATGCGTACATGTCGCGGGTGGCGAGGCCCGCCTGCACCGCGGTCAGGAAAGCTTGCCCCACTGGAATGATGCCCTTGATGCCCGAGGTGCCGTCATCGACTGCAAAGTTGGCGACGTTCGTCATGCCGGTCGTCATATCGGCAGTCATGGCCTCGAGCGTGCTGAAGTAGCTGGGCACTGGCGAGGCGAGGTTGTAGGTGGCATCTCCGGTGGCGCCGTCGATGGTGGTTGTGCCCGGTGCGTTGATCAGGTTGGGGCGGGCCCAGGTCTGTTGCAAATAGATCTCGGTCGAAGCGTTGAAGTTCGTGTTGTTCGGAATCGTGCGTACAGCATTGTTGGCACAAGAACCGGAGGTACCGCCAACCGTTGGCGTACCACCCGCCGCAACGCAGGCGGCTTCGTTGGCGTACTGACCACCCGT
>JBBRVT010000455.1:0-3731 GCA_038246615.1 Burkholderiales bacterium | reverse complement strand
GGCGCCTGGCCGTCGATGCTGAAGCTGCCGCTGCACTCCAGCGTGGCATGGGCGCGGTCGACCCGCACCTGCTGTGGCTGCCCGGTGCGCAGCTGCCACAGCCAGGCGGCCGCCAGCGCGGCCGCGCCGATGCCGGCCTGCGCGGCGGTGGCCACGTCGAACGACGACGGCAGCACCTGGCCCCGGCCCGGCAGCGCGGCCAGTGCCAACGCTGTGGCGGGCAGGCCGGCGCCCTGCCACAGCGCGGCCAGCGCGGTCTCGGCGAGGTGCGTGTGGGCAGTGGAGGTGGGCGACATGGCAGGCTGCGACGGCAGGGTTGGCGATCGCCGTGATTGTGCGAGCGGCAGTAGCGGCCTACAAGATAATATGAACTAACGCCAAAACCGTGTTGGCTGGACCTGCTTCCTCCGAACCTGCTTCCTCCGAACCTGCGCCCTCCAGACCTGCACCCGCCCAGCCGATGCCCGCCAAGCCGATGCCTGCCAAGTTGATGCCTGCCAAGCCCTTGCCTGCCGAGCCCTTGCCCGCCAGGCCCTTGCCCTTGCAACACGCCTTCGACACCTGGCTGGCCCACCAGCGGGTGGCCGGGCGGCTGCGGCGCGGCAGTTCGGAGGCGGTGTACCGCAGCATGTGGCAGGCCCTGGTGGCCTGGTGTGTGGCGCAACGCCCTGCCCTGCATCTGGCCGATCTGCAAGGCACGCAGCTGCTCCGCTACCTGGCCAGCCGCCAGGGGCTGCAGGCCGCTGACGGTGTGCTGACGCCGCGCTACCAGCAGCGCCTGGCCAGCCTGGTGCAGCGGGTGCAGGCGCACCAGGTCTGGCTGCAGCAGCAGGCCGATGCAGCACCGCTGCAGGCCTTGGCACTGGCCACCGCAGCCGCGCCGCGCCGTCCGGCGCCGTTGCTGGCGGCTGCGGCCATGGCCGCCACCGAGCCGCCGCTGCACCTGCTGCCCGCCCAGCTGCAGGCCCTGCAGGCATTGCTCTGTGCCCAGACCGATGCCAGCCAGGGCCGCTGGCAGACCTGGCGCGACCGCTGCGCGGCTGCGCTGCAGTTGGGCGCGGGCCTGGGGCCGGGCGATGTGCGGGCGCTGCGACTGGCCGACCTGCGCCCGGCCAGTGCCTCCAGTGCCTCCAGTGCAGCCGCCGCAGCCGGGCGCCCCACCCGCTGGTTGCTGCAGGTGGCGGCCAACGGCAGCGCCCCGGCCCACCCCGCGCCGCTGGCCGACTGGGCCGGCACGGTACTGGCGCACTGGCTGGCGCGGCGCCAGGCTGAAGCACTGGGCGGCCCCTGGCTGCTGCCGTCCACCCGCAGCGGCAAGCCCTGGGGCAAGGTGGCGCAGTACGAGGCCGGCCGGCGCGTGCTGGCCGACGCCGCACTCGACCCGGACGGCGGCGGCTCGTTCCGCCTGCGCCACAGCTTTGCGCTGCGGCAGTTGCAGCACGGACACGCCGCCGACACCATCGCCGCCTGGCTGGGGGTGATCGACCCGCAGGTGATGCTGCGCTACCAGCAGGTGGCCGCCGGCTGGCCGCCCGGCAGCCCGCCGCCGCCGGCGGTGGCCGGCGCACCAGCCTGGCCGGTGTGACGCTCTGGCCCGCGTGCTGGGCAGGCCCGCGTGAAGCCCAGGCCAGCGTGGCGCTCAGACCCTCGTGGTGCCCAGGCCCGCAAGGTGCTCAGGCCGGCCCGGCCTCTGGGTACAGCCCGCGCATGCGCCCGTGCAGCCGGGCCAGGCCCAGCAAGGTGTCGATGTTCGGCGTGGCCACGCCAACGCGCCGGGCGATCTCTTGCACCACCGTCACCAGCGCGTCCAGCTCGACCGGCCGGCCGGCCTCCACATCCTGCAGCATGCTGGTCTTGAAGGCGCCCAGCTTGCGGGTGATCTGGTGGCGGTCTTCGGGCGTCTGGTCGATTGCGCAGCCGATCATCGCGCCGACCGTGGCCGCCTCGGCCATCGCGCGGGTGCAGAAGCCGCGCGTCAGCGGGTCGTCCAGCACCTTGTCGACCGTGGCCCCGGTGATGGCCGTCAGCGGGTTCATGGTCATGTTGCCCCACAGCTTGTACCAGATGTCGCGGCGCACATCGGCCGATGCGGTGGTCTCGAAACCGGCGCGCTGCAGCAGGCCGGCCAGGCCCTGCACCCGGGCGCTGGTGCCACCCAGCGGCTCGCCGATGATCAGCCCCTGGCCCATCTTGTGGTCCACCAGGCCGGGCTCGGTGGTGGCGGTGCTGGCATGCACCACGCAGCCGATCACCCGGGCCAGCGGCAGCGCGGCGGCGATGTGGCCGCCGGGGTCGACACTGGCCAGCGGCGCGGTGCCGAGTGCCGGCGCGCCGGCGGCAAACCACCAGGGCACGCCGTTCATCGCCGGCAGCAGCAGCGTGTGCGGGCCGAGCAGCGGCGCAATGCGCGCGGCCACCGCGCCCAGTGCCGGGCCCTTGACGGCGATCACCACCAGGTCCTGCACGCCCAGCGCAGCCGGGTCGTCGCTGGCCTGCACCGGGGCCACGTGCAGCTGCCCGCCCTGGCGCAGCCGCAGGCCGTGCTGGTGCAGCGCCGCCAGCGTGGCGCCGCGCGCCACCGCGCTGACCTGGCAGCCACCCGCCAGCGCCAGCCGCGTGCCGATGAAGCCGCCGATGGCGCCCACGCCGTAGATGCACACCTTCATCTCGGCGCCCTACTTCGCGAACACCTGCGACATGTCGGCAAACGACTTGAATTCCAGCGCATTGCCCGACGGGTCGAGAAAGAACATCGTCGCCTGCTCGCCCACCTCGCCCTGAAAGCGCACATGCGGCTCGATGATGAAGCGGGTGTCTGCCGCGCGCAGCTTGGTCGCAAGTGCCTGCCACTGGTCCATCGGCAAGATGGTGCCGAAGTGCCGCACCGGCACCGCGTCGCCGTCCACATCGCCGGTGGCCGCCAGCTGGCATTCGTCAGGGGACAGGTGCGCCACCAGCTGGTGGCCATGGAAGTCGAAGTCGACCCAGGTCTCGGCGCTGCGGCCTTCGGGGCAGCCCAGCAGGTCGCCGTAGAAGGCGCGTGCGGCGGCAATGCTGTGGACGGGGAACGCGAGGTGGAACAGCGGCGTGGGCATGACGGGCTCGTCGTGGTGTCGGTGCCGGGATTCTGCACGGCGCCGATCGGTGCGAATCGGCGCCACCGCCCGAACGGCCTGGGCACGGCTGCCCGCACAATCTGCAGCCAGGCGCCCTTGCCTCGCCACCGCCCGCCCGTGACCCAGCCTCCACCCAGCCCCGCCCAGCGCGGCATCCAGAGCATCGAGGTCGGCGGCCAGCTCTTGCGGGCACTGGCCCACGCCGGCCGGCCGCTGCCGCTGAAGGACCTGGCCGCCGCCGCCGGCATGGCCGCAGCCAAGGCCCACCCTTACCTGGTCAGCTTCGGCAAGATCGGCCTGGTCGAGCAAGACCGCAGCAGCGGCCGCTACGGCCTGGGCCCGCTGGCGCTGCAACTGGGGCTGATGAGCCTGCAGCAGGCCGACCCGGTGCGCATCGCCACCCCGCTGATCGAGGACCTGGCCGCCGCCAGCGGCCACACCGTGGCCATCGCGGTGTGGGGCACGCACGGCCCGACCATCGTGCGGCTGGCCGAATCACCGGCGGCAGTGCATGTGAACATGCGCCATGGCACGGTGTTCTCGATCACCGGCACCGCGTCGGGCCAGCTGTTCGCGGCCTACCTGGGCGAGGCAAGCGTGCGGCCGCTGTATGAG
>JBBRVT010000454.1:0-3735 GCA_038246615.1 Burkholderiales bacterium | reverse complement strand
CCTGCGCCAGGCCTGGCGCACCCGCCAACCCAACAGCAGGGCCACCACCACCGCATAGACCGACCATTCGCCGAAGTCGTTCTTGCCGGCACGCATCCAGAAGAAGTGCAGCAGGCCCAGCAGGCCGATGGCGTACACCGCACGGTGCAGGCGCTTCCAGCGTGCCGCGCCCATGGCCTTGATCACCCGGTTGAACGAGGTGGCGGCCAGCGGCGCCATCAGCAGCAGCGCCAGCGTGCCCACCAGGATGAACGGGCGCTTGGGGATGTCGGCCACGATGCCGGCCGCATCCAGCCCCATGTCGAGCCAGGCGTAGCACAGGAAATGCAGCAGGCCGTAGAAGAAGGCGAAGTTGCCCAGCATGCGCCGCATGCGTGCCAGGCCGGTCCAGCCGAAGGCCTCGCGCAGCGGCGTGACGGCCAGGGTCAGGCACAGGAAGCGCAGCACCCAGTCGCCGGTGCCGCGGATCAGCGCCTCGGCCGGGTTGGCGCCCAGGGTGTTGGCGATGGCACCCCACAGCAGTTGGGCCAGAGGCAGCAGCGCCAGCGCAAACAGCAGCGGCTTGGCAGCCGGGTGCAGCAGCAGCTTGTTCATGGCGTCGGGACGGCGGCGGGCGCGAGCACCGCTGGCGCGGTCAGAAGTTCTTGACCAGGTCCATGCCGGTGTAGAGCTGGCTGACCTGCGATTCATGGCCGTTGAACATCAACGTCGGCCGCTTCCTGGCGAAGATGCCGTCCTCGCCCAGGCGGCGCTCGGTGGCCTGGCTCCAGCGCGGGTGGTCCACCTTGGGGTTCACGTTGCTGTAGAAGCCGTACTCCTGCGGTCCGGCCTTCACCCAGGCGGTCTTGGGCTGCTGCTCGGTGAAGCGGATCCTGACGATGCTCTTGCCGCTCTTGAAGCCGTACTTCCAGGGCACGGCCAGACGCAGCGGTGCGCCGTTCTGGTTGGGCAGCAACTCGCCGTACATGCCGAAGACCAGCATGCTGAGGGGGTGCATCGCCTCGTCCAGCCGCAGGCCTTCCACATACGGCCACTCCAGCACCCGGCTGCCGACGAAGGGCATGGTCTTGGGGTCGGCCAGGGTATGGAACTCGACGTACTTGGCATTGCCGGTGGGTTCCACCTGCTTGATCAGGTCGGCCAGCGACCAGCCTACCCAGGGCACCACCATCGACCAGCCTTCGACGCAGCGCAGCCGGTAGATGCGCTCTTCCATCGGTGCCAGCTTGAGCAGGTCCTCGATGCCATAGGTGCGCGGCTTGGCCACTGCGCCTTCGACCACCACCGTCCAGGGCCGGGTCTTCAGCGCGCCGGCATTGCGCGCCGGGTCGGCCTTGTCGGTGCCGAACTCATAGAAGTTGTTGTAGGTGGTCGACAATGCCCTGGGCGTGACGGCGTCCATCACATTGGCGCCCACCACCGCGCTCTTGCCGCCGGGCAGCGGCGCACCCTTGGGGGCGGTGGCCTGGGCCAGTGCCTCGCGCCCGGCCCAGCCGGCCAGGCCCGCACCCAGCGCGCCGACCGACAGGCGGCGCAGCCAGTCGCGCCTGCCCTCGTAGACGGCGCGTGGGGTGATTTCGGAGGGAAGCGGGTGGTTGAAGCCGCGGTCGGGGCGCAAATGCACGGGGTTCTCCAGAATGCTGCCGGTTGGTCGGCTGGCTGCCCCGAACCTTACGCGCTGCGCTGCGCTGCCATCCGGACGCAGCAGGGTCGGAGTTCGCTGTCACCAGAGGCCGGTCAGAGGCCGGCCCTTCGGGGCGCGTTCAGACCGACCTGGGCTGGTGGCTGCGCGCCAGCGACGCGCGGTCAGCGCAGACCGGCCATGTAGTCGCTGACTGCCTTGATTTCCTTGTCGCTCAGGCGCGCGGCGATCGTCATCATCTGCGCCGAGTTCGCGCGGGCACCGGAGCGGAAGGCCACCAGCTGGGCCTCGCTGTAGTCGGCATGCTGGCCGCCCAGTCGCGGGTACTGCGCGGGCATGCCCGCGCCGGTGGGTGCATGGCAGCCGGCGCAGGCGGGCACCTGCTTGGCGGCGATGCCGCCGCGGTAGATCTTCTCGCCCAGGGCGATGCTGTCCTTGTTGCTGGCGGCGCCGGGCACTGCCGGCTTGCTGTTGTAGAACGCGGCGATGTTGGCCATGTCCTCCGGGGTCAGCGCCGCAGCCATGCCCGCCATGATCGCGTTGACGCGCTTGCCGGCCTTGTACTCGGTGAGCTGCTTGACGATGTACTCGGCATGCTGGCCCTGCAAGATCGGGTTGGCCGGCAGGCCGCGGGTGCCGTCGGCCGTGTGGCAGGCCATGCAGGTGACGGCCTTTTCCTGGCCCTTGGCCGGGTCGGCCTTGGGGGGGGCCGGTGCGCCGGCTGCAACAGCGGGCAGGGCAAACGCGGCGGCAAGCACCACGGCAGATGCGGCGTCAACAGCCAGAGCGAGCAGCGACTTCATGTCGAGGAACCTTGAATGGGGTAAACCCGTCGATTTTACAATGTTCCATGAACCCCACCGCCAACGTCCGGAGAACCGGAGCCGAGACCACGACAGACCCGGCCATGCGCGAGGCGCTCTCATGGACCCAAAGCGCGCGCTTCCTCACCACCGCCAGCCTGCTGAACCAGCTGCCACCACCCGGCCTGCCCGAGGTGGCCTTCGTCGGCCGCAGCAATGCCGGCAAGTCCACTGCGATCAACACCCTGGCCCAGCATCGGCGTCTGGCCTTCGCGTCCAAGAAGCCCGGCCGCACCCAGCACATCAACCTGTTCGAGCTGGGCCCGGCCGACGCACCCGACGCCCGCTGGGCCGACCTGCCCGGCTATGGCTATGCGGCGGTGGCGCGCGGCGCCAAGCTGCGCTGGCAGCAGGTGATGGCCGACTACCTGGCGCACCGCCACGCGCTGGCCGGCATCGTGATGATGGTCGACAGCCGGCATGGCTTCACCCCGCTGGACAAGCAACTGCTGGATTTCGTCTCGCAGCGTGTGGGCACTGGTGAGGTGAAGCTGCTGGTGCTGCTGACCAAGGCCGACAAGCTCAGCCGCAACGAGGCAGCCAAGTCGCAGGCCACGGCGCAGAAGGTGCTGGGTGAGCTGGCCACCGACACCACCGACATCAGCCTGTTGCTGTTTTCCGCGCTCTCGCGCCAGGGCCTGGGCGATGCTGCACTGGTGCTGCGGCAGTGGCAGGCCGTTGCTGTACTGCCGGGCGCAGAAGCTGCCGACCTCGGGGTCGACGTTGCGGCCGACGCAGCGGCCGACCCTGCCGCCGACCCTGGGGCCGACCCTGGGGCCGAGGCTGGCGCGGATCAGCCGCCGCTGTCGCGGGCTTGACGCCGGCCCGGTGGCGCTGCGCCGCACACTGCGGCGCATGCCGATCACCCTCTACGACCAAGCCCTTCCCACCGGCGTCACCCTGGCCTGCCGCGCCACGGGGCCGGCCGATGCGCCGCAGCGCGCAGTCTTCCTGCATGGCTTTCCAGAGGCCGCCTTTGCCTGGGACGAGGTGATGCTGGCGCTGGCGGCGGCCGAACCCGGCCTGCGCTGCGTGGCACCCAACCAGCGGGGCTACGCCGGCAGCAGCGCGCCGGCCGAGGTCAGCGCCTACCGCGCCAAGCACCTGGTGTCCGACATCGCTGCACTGCTGGACGAGGTGGCCGGCGCCGGTGCACCGATCGACCTGCTGGTGGCCCACGACTGGGGCGGTGGGGTGGCCTGGAACCTGGCCGCATTGCTGCCGCAGCGG
>JBBRVT010000453.1:0-3747 GCA_038246615.1 Burkholderiales bacterium | reverse complement strand
TCGCGTCAAGGAAAACGAGCCGTTCGACGTTGCACTGCGCCGCTTCAAGCGCACCATCGAGAAGCTGGGCCTGCTCACCGATCTTCGCGCCCGCGAGTTCTACGAGAAGCCCACCGCCGAGCGCAAGCGCAAGAAGGCCGCTGCGGTCAAGCGCCATTACAAGCGCGTGCGCAGCATGCAGTTGCCGAAAAAGCTCTTCTGAGTTGCACGCGCCTGACAGACGCCCGCGCGGGACGCCGCAGCGGGCGTTTTTCATGGCCCTGGCCCATGGGCACCCACTGTCTGCACCAACACGAGCCGAGCATGCCCCTGAAAGACCAGATCCAAGACGACATGAAGACGGCCATGCGCGCCAGGGATGCCGCGCGGCTGGGCACCATCCGCCTGCTGATGGCCGCCATCAAGCAGCGCGAGGTCGATGAACGCATCGAGCTCGACGACGCCGCCATCGTCGGCGTGGTCGACAAGCTGATCAAGCAGCGCAAGGACTCGATCGCCGCATTCCAGAGCGCCGGCCGCACCGACCTGGTCGACAAGGAAAGCGCCGAGTTGCCCGTGCTGCAGGCCTACCTGCCGGCGCGGCTGTCGGCCGACGCGCTGGCGGCAGCCGTCGCTGCCATCGTGGCAGCGCTCGGTGCCAGCGGGCCGGGCGACATGGGCCGAGTGATGGGCGCCGCCAAGGCCCAGTTGGCCGGCCAGGCCGACCTGGGCGCCGTGTCGGCTGCGGTGAAGGCCGCGCTGGCCAGGTCAGCTCCGTCCCCATGAGCAACAACCTGCCCCTGCGCCAGATCGCCGACAACGTGTGTGCGGCCCCGCAACTCATGCCAGAGGCGATGGCTGAACTGGCCCGTCTGGGCTTCAAGAGCGTGGTCAACAACCGGCCCGACTTCGAGCACGGCCCCGACCAGCCCACCAGCGCAGCCATCGAGGCGGCAGCCGTGGCCGCCGGCCTGGTCTACCGCCACCTGCCGGTCGATGCGGGCTGGCAATCTCCCGAGCAGATCGCCGCCTTTGCCGAACTGCTGCAGACCTTGCCGCAGCCGATGCTGGCCTTCTGCCGGTCGGGCGCCCGGTCCACCCGGCTGTACCAGCAGGCCATCGCAGGCTGAGCCTGCACACGCGACGGCCTGCCATGCCGATTCCCGAGCCCGCCATTCCGGCTGACGCCAGTGCCGCCGCGCCGGCACACCCGCACCCGCACCCGCACCGCGACCGCCCGGTGCGCAGCTTCGTGTTGCGCGCTGGCCGCCTGGGCACCGGCCAGGCGCGTGCGCTCACTGAACTGGGGCCGCGCTTCCTGCTGCCCTTCGAGACCGCGCCAACCGACTGGGACGCCGCCTTCGGTCGTCAGGCGCCCCGGGTGCTGGAGATCGGTTTCGGCATGGGCCAGGCCACGGCGGCCATCGCTGCGGCGCGGCCCGACCTGGACTTCATCGGTGTGGAAGTGCACCAGCCCGGCGTGGGCGCCTTGCTGCGCGAGATCGGCACATCGGGGCTGGGCAACATCCGCATCGTGCAGCACGACGCGGTGGAGGTGCTGCGCCAGATGGTGCCGCCAGCGGCGCTGGCTGGGCTGCATGTGTTCTTTCCCGACCCCTGGCACAAGAAGCGCCACCACAAGCGCCGGCTGATCCAGCCCGCGCTGGTCGATCTGCTGGCCAGCCGGCTGGCGCCCGGCGGCTGGCTGCATTGCGCCACCGACTGGGACGACTACGCCCGGCAGATGCTGCAGGTGCTGGGTGCTTGTACCGGATTGGCCAACAGCGCCGACGGTTTTGCGACCCGGCCGGCGATGCGGCCGATGACCAAGTTCGAATCGCGTGGCCTGAAGCTGGGCCACGGCGTCTGGGACCTGCTCTTCACCCGCCGGGCCTGAAGCCCGCCACGGCGGGCGCTACAGGTCAGGCGCTCCAGGTGACCCAGCCGGTGTAGGCGGTCAGCAGCACGATGCAGCCGAAGATGATGCGGTACCAGGCGAAGATGGTGAAGTCGTGCGTCGACACATAACGGATCAGCCAGCGGATGCACAGCAACGCGCTGAAGAAGGCCATCACGGTGCCGACGGCGAACATCGGGATGTCGGCCGCGCTGAGCAGGTCACGCTGCTTCACCACCGAATAGGCGCCCGCCCCCACCAGCGTGGGGATGCCCAGGAAGAAGCTGAACTCGGTGGCGGCCTTGCGCGAGAAGCCCAGCACCAGGGCGCCCATGATGGTGGCGCCCGATCGGCTGGTGCCGGGCACCAGCGCCAGGCATTGCAGCAGACCCACCTTCAGCGCGTCGGCCAGCGTCATGTCGTCGATCGTCTCCACCCGCGCACGCCGATCACCGGCCAGATCCATGGCGCCGTAAAGCCGCTTGTGCCGCGCCTCGATCCACAGGATCAGCAGGCCGCCCACGATGAAGGCCAGCGCCACCGGAACCGGGGCGAACAGGTGCTCCTTGATGATGCCGCCCAGCGCCAGGCCGAACACCACCGCCGGCAGGAAGGCGACCAGCAAGTTCAGCGCAAAACGCTGCGCTTTCGCCTGGCTGCCGATGCCGCGCACGGTTTCCAGCAGGCGCTGGCGGTATTCCCACACCACGGCCAGCATCGCGCCGGTCTGGATGGCGATCTCGAACACCTTGACCCGGTCGCCGGTGAAGTTCAGCAACGAGCCGGCCAGGATCAGGTGGCCGGTGGACGAGATCGGCAGGAACTCGGTGAGCCCCTCCACCACGCCCATGATCGCCGCCTTCAGCAACAGCACAAGGTCCACGCGCACTCTCCAGCCAAAGCGGGCGATGATAGTGCGGCATGGTGGCGTGCCAGGCACCGCCGACCGTGGCGGATTTCCCCGGCTTGCCCTGGTGGTGGCCGGCAGCTACATTACTGACCAGTCAGTCATTAGATGCAGCCCACCGAATCCAACCACCGGCGCCGTCGCAAGGAGGCCCGCCCGCAGGAACTGCTCGACGCCGCGCTGGCGCTGTTCGTGCAGAAGGGCTTTGCCGCCACGCGCGCCGAAGAGGTGGCTGCCCTGGCCGGCGTGTCCAAGGGCACGCTGTACCTGTACTACCCCAGCAAGGAAGAGTTGCTCAAGGCGGTGATCGCGCATTACCTGTCGGCGCGCATCGCCGAAGGCGCGGTCCAGGCTGCCGGGCATGAAGGCAGCGCGGTTGCGCTGCTGCGCGGCATGCTGGTCGACTGGTGGACCCAGCTCTACGACAGCCCGGCCTCGGGGGTGTTCAAGCTGGTGATCACCGAGGTGCGCAACTTTCCCGAGATCGCCGCCTTCTACCACCGCGAAGTGATCGAGCGCGCCCATGATCTGCTGGGCGGCATCGTGCACCGCGGCATCGCGCAGGGCGAATTCCGCGCGGTGGACGTGGACCATGCGGTGCATTCGCTGGTGCTGCCGCTGGTGATGTTGTGCCTGCACCGCCATTCGCTCGGCGCCTGCGCCCCGGCCGACTGGCACCTGGATGGCCGCGCCTTCATCGCCCAGCATGTGCATCTGGTGCTGGAAGGCCTGGCCGTGCGCGCCGCCCCGCCCCCTTCTGCGCCCCCTTCTGCGCCCCCTTCTGCGCCCCCTTCTGCGCCCCCTTCCCCCACGCCGCCTGAACACTGATGCCGACCGAACACAGGAAGAAGCCCTGGCTGCGCTGGGTGATCGTGGTGCTGGTGCTGGCCGCCGTGGTGCTGCTGGGCCTGCGGCTGCGCGCCAAGTCGGGCGGCGACGCGGCTGCGCCGGTTGCCGCTGCGGC
>JBBRVT010000452.1:0-3764 GCA_038246615.1 Burkholderiales bacterium | reverse complement strand
CGCCAGGGCTGCGGCGCCGGCGGCGCTCTGGATGCCGTAGCCGCCCTGCCCCACCAGCCAGAAGAAGCCCGGGCAGGCATCGTCGAAGCCGATCACCAGCTCGCCGTCGGCGACGAAGCTGCGCAGCCCCGCCCAGGTGGCGGTGGGCCGGCCGACATGCAGCGTGGTGGCGGCCTCGATGCGGTGGATGGCCAGCGCGATGTCCAGCTCTTCGGGCTGCACGTCCTGCGGGTGGGTGGCGTCGGCATTGGCCGGTGAGCCCAGCAGCTGGCCGGCATCGGGCTTGAGGTACCAGCCCTCGCCCTCGGCGTCGACCGATGCCACCAGCGGCCAGTTGCCGGTGGCCACGCCGGCGGGCGCGCGGAAGGTGAAGGCGCTGCGCCGGCGCGGCACCAGGCCCACCGGAGCCACGCCGCAGCGCGCCGCCAGCATGTCGCCCCAGGCGCCGGCGGCATTCACCAGCCTGGTGGCCTGCAACGTGCTGCCGCCGGCCAGCGCGATCTGCCAGCCCTGGCCGGCGTGCCACTGCGCCGACAGCAACTCGGCACCGCAGCGCAGCAGGCCGCCTTCGCGCCGGAAGCCACGCAGAAAACCCTGGTGCAGCGCATGCACGTCGATGTCGGTGGATTGCGCGTCCCACAGGCTGCCCAGCAGTTGATCGGCCCGCAGCCAGGGCGCGCGCGCCAGGGTGGCGGCGGCGTCCAGCCGCTGCAGGCCGGGGCAGGCCGGCGCCAGCTCGGCCTGCAGTGCGTCCAGCGCGGCCTGCTGGCCAGGCGCGGCCACGTACAGCACGCCACGCGGCGGCAGCAGCGGCACATCGCTGAAGCCCGGCGGCGGCGCGGCGTAGAACGGGCCGCTGGCGCGGGTCAGCGCGCGCACGGCGGGCGGGCCGTAGCTGGGCATCCACATCGCTGCCGAGCGGCCGGTGCTGTGCATGCCGGGCTGGGCCTCGCGCTCCAGCAGCAGCACGCGGTGCTGCGGTGCATCCTGCAGCAGCTGCCAGGCCAGCGCGGCACCGGCGATGCCGGCGCCGACGACCACGGTGTCGAAGGCGGTGGTGTCGCTGGGTGTGGCGTGGATGGCGGTGTCGCCGGGTGTGTCGCCGGGTGTGTCGCCGGGTGTGTCGATCATGTTGTCCATCACCCGATTCTGGCCGGCCGGCCGCAGGCATGATGGGCGCCCCGCCATTGCCCGACCGCGCCATGCCCGACATCACCCTGATCGCCCACGACGGCACCGAACACGGCTTCGAGGCGCCAGATGGCGTCAGCCTGATGCAGGCCGCCACCGGCTTCGGCGTGCCCGGCATCCTGGCCGACTGCGGTGGCTCGGCCAGCTGCGGCACCTGCCATGTGATCGTCGACCCGGCCTGGGCGGGCCGCCTGCCGCCGCCCGAGGCGGTGGAGCGCCTGGTGCTGGAGACCACCGCCGTGCCGGCCGGCCCCGGCAGCCGCCTGAGCTGCCAGATCCGGCTGACGCCGGCGCTGCAGGGCCTGGTGGTGCGCCTGCCCGCCTTCCAGGTGTGAGCCGCAGGCGCTGGCCGACAATTCGCCCATGAACCCCATCGTCATCATCGGCGGCGGCCATGCCGCCCCCCCTCTGTGCGCTGCGCTGGCCGAGGCCGGCCTGGGCGCCCAGGTGCATCTGGTGTGTGCCGAGCCGCACCTGCCCTACCAGCGCCCGCCGCTGTCCAAGGCCTATCTGAAGAACCCGGCCGAGACACTGCAGGCGCACCGCGCCGAGGCCTGGTATGCCCAGGCCGGCATCACCCTGCACCGGGCCGACCCGGCGGTGGCCATCGACCGCAGCGCGCGCACCGTGCAACTGCAGTCCGGTGCCAGCCTGCCCTACGGCCAATTGGTGCTGGCCACCGGCACCCGGGCGCGCCGCCTGCCGCAGCTGCCGGCCACGCTGGCGAATGTGGCGGTGTTGCGCCATGCCGGTGACGCCGACGCGCTGCGCGCGCTGCTGGGCACGGCCCGGTCGCTCACTGTCGTCGGTGGCGGCTTCATCGGCCTGGAGGTGGCGGCCACCGCCCGCGCGCAGGGGCTGGCGGTGCAGGTGATCGAGGCGGCGCCGCGGCTGCTGGGCCGGTCGGTCTCGGCCGACCTGTCGGCCCATGTGCTGGCCACCCACCGCGCCGCCGGCATCGAGGTGCTGCCGGGCGCCACGCTCGATGGCTTCGAACACGATGGCCAGCGCCTGCATGCCATCACGGTGAACGGCCAGCGTCAGGCGGTGGACCTGCTGCTGCTGGGCATCGGCGCCGAGCCCGAAGACACGCTGGCCCGCGCAGCCGGGCTGGCTTGCAGCAACGGCGTGGTGGTGGATGCCGGGCTGCACACCAGCGACCCGGCCATCCTGGCCATCGGCGACGTGGCCAACTTTCCGGTGGCGCCGGCCTGGGCGCCGGTGTGGGGGCAAGCGGGTACCCGCGCGCGGCTGGAATCAGTGCAGAACGCCACCGACCAGGCCCGCTGCGCCGCGCTGACGCTGCAGGGCCAGCACCCGGTGTATGCCGCCCTGCCCTGGTTCTGGTCGGAACAAGGCAGCCTGCGTCTGCAGATGGCCGGGCTGCTGCCGCCCGCTGGCACCACGGGCGCCAGCACCCACCGCCGCCCGGGCGCCAATGCCGTCAGCTTCTCGCTGCTGCACTACGTGGGCGAACACCTGCGCTGCGTGGAATCGGCCAACGCGCCGATGGACCATGTGATGTCGCGCAAGCTGCTGGAAGCCGGCATCCACCCGGCGCCGGCGGTGGCCTGTGACCCGACGGTGGCGCTGAAGAGCCTGCTGGCCTGATTGCCGCAGCGCCCACGCGTGTGGGGCTGGTCTATATCGATCTATAGTTGACTATAGTTCACTATATTCAGCCTTTGCAGGAGCGCAGCATGGCCATCTTCCACCGCAAGGCCCTGGCCGATGACCTGGCAGCCCGCCTGCTGGCGGTGCCCACCACCTCGGCCTCCGGCTCCGGCCTGTTCCTGGCCGCGCCGCGCCGCACCGGCAAGAGCACCTTTCTGCGCGAAGACCTGCGGCCGGCGCTGCAGCGCCACGGCGCTGTGGTGATTTACGCCGACCTCTGGGCGGACCGCACCGCCGACCCGGGTGATGTCATCGTCGCTGCCATTCGCGAAGTGCTGGCCCGCCGCGATGGGTTCGTGGCGCGCCTGGCACGCAGCAGCGGCCTCGACACGCTCACCGTCGGCGGGCTGTCCTTCGCCCTGGACAAGGTCGGCCTGGCGCAGGGCATCAGCCTGTCGTCCGCCCTGGCTGCCCTGTCGGACGACACCGAGGCGATGACGGTGCTCATCATCGACGAGGCCCAACACGCCATCACCAGCGAATCAGGCCAGAACGCGCTGTTTGCGTTGAAGGCGGCGCGGGATGAGCTCAATTCCAGCGCCCACCATGGCCTGCGCATCGTCGCCACCGGGTCCAACCGCGACAAGCTCGCGATGCTGCGCAACAGCAAGGACCAGGCCTTCTTCGGTGCGCCGCTGGTCAACTTTCCGGCCTTGTCCAGGGACTACATCGCCTGGTTCACCGCGCAGCTGCCGTTCCGGCAGGAGCTGGATGTCGAGCAGGTCTACCAGTGGTTCGCCGAGGCCGCGTTCCGGCCAGAAATCCTGGGTGGCGCGATCGACGCCCTGGTCTTCGACCTCGATGTGCAACCGGGCCAGTACGCCGCCCGGTTGCAGGCGCTGGTGCAGCAGCAGGTGCAGGCCAGCAATGACGAGGCCCTGCGGGTGGTGCACAGCCTG
>JBBRVT010000451.1:0-3779 GCA_038246615.1 Burkholderiales bacterium | reverse complement strand
CGTGGTCAACATGTCGTCGGTGGCCGCCAGCACCGGCGCTGGCTCGTCGCTGGCCTATGCCGCCAGCAAGGGCGCGCTGAACACGCTGACCATGTCGCTGGCCCGCGCGCTGGGCCCCGAGGTGCGGGTCAACGCCATCGCTCCGGGCTTCGTCGAGACCACCTGGCTGCAGAACGGCATGGGTGCCGAGCGCTACGCTGCCGCCGCGCAAGCCTACAAGGACCGCGCCGCGCTGGCCGACATCATCCAGCCCGAGGACATCGCCCGGGCCGCCTGGTACCTGGGCGTGGATGCGCTGAAGACCAGCGGCGAGGTGCTGCCGGTCGATGCTGGCGCTCGCCTGTTCCCGGTGTAAGCGCCGGGCCATCTTTTCATTGATCTGCGCGTTGAGCTGTACGTGGCGACGAAGCCGCCACTGCCCCAGGGTGGGCGTGAGCCCGACCCCTACCGCCCCGGCAACCTGCGCCGTCGGGTGCTGCTGGCCCTGCTGGCCGTGGCCATGGTGGCGGCCATCGCCGCACTGATGCTGCGGCCGCACCAGCAGTTGATGGGCGCCAAGTCCGCGCGGGCCGATGCCAAGCGTGCGGTGGATTGCCCGCCCGGCGCCGCCAGCGCCGCGCCCGGCTGCCCCGGCGGCGCGATGCCGGTGATGGTGCTGCCGGTGGCGCCGAAGTAGCCGGGCCGGCGCCCGGTCCGCTCAAACCCGATCGGCCAGGCCCGCCAGCATCTGCGCGTTGCCGGCGGCGGTGGTGCGGAAGTCGGCACTGATGCGGCTGTCGGCGGCGGCCAGCGTCCAGAAGCCGATCGCCGCTGCGCACGCGGCCAGCCACACGGCGCGTTGCGCCGGCTGCGGCAGCGCAGGATCGAAGGCCCTGGGTGGCACCTCGCCGCCGGGCAGCGGGGCGTAGGCCATCGGCAGCATGTCGTAGGCCGGTGCCAGCGCCAGTGGGCCGGCAGCCACCGTGCCGCCCGCGCCCACCCGCGTCCCCGGTTGGAAGCTGAGGTTGCCGGTGTGCATGTCGGTGTTGGCGATCAGGCGGCCAAACCACCACAGCAGGCCGATGGCGGGCTGGGCGGCGGCCTCCAGCATCCCCATTGCGCCCAGGGCGGCGGCCAGGCGCGGCCAGTCGCCGCTGCCCTGGCCGAGGAATGCGCCGTCCAGCGTCGCCAGGCTGACCAGCGGGCTGCGGCCCCACAGCCCGTGCCGGTCGAAGCGCTCCACTTCCAGGAACGTGCGGCCGGCGTGTTGCACGATGGCGCTGCGCGCCGCCCCGGCGCCGGGCAGGCCGGGCAGGCCGGGCAGGCTGGCCAGCACTTGCAGCGCCAGGTGCTCACACACCAGCAGGTCGGCCCAGCGCTGCTCGGCCGCCGAGCCGCCAGCGCCCGAGAACTTGACCAGCACATGCGGTGTGCTGGCACCGGCGCGCTCTCGCAGCGCCGGAAACTTGGGGAACTCGCCCGCCGCGCTGGAACCCGCCACGCCAGCGGCCACCGCCTGGTCGGCCAGCGCGGCATAGGCCGGCCCCAGCGCGGCGGGCGCCAGCGGCTCGGCCGGCGCCAGCGCTTGCGCCTGCCAGCGGGCGAAGGCTGGCTCACCGATGACCAGGTTGCCAGGGCCGTCGCTGCCGGCTTGGGCCAGCACGTGCAGCACGTCGTCGTCGCTCCAGCGCTGCGGGTCGGACGACACGCCCCAGGCGGCGTGGCCGGTGCGGGCCAGCTGCCGGCCCAGGTAGCCCTGCGGCCGCAGGTCTTGCAACGGGTAGGGCAGGCCGGGCCACCAGCCGTCGCGGGCAGCGTCCAGCATCGCATCGCGCGGGGCAACTGCAGCCGGGGCAGGCAGCGGCCAGTGCGTGCCGGCCAACTGGTGCAGTGGCAGCCAGCAGCCCTCTGGCTGCACCAGCACCAGCTGCCCGGCGTCATGCGCGCGCCCCTGGGCATCGATGGCCACCAGCGGCAGTGTGCCGGTGCCATCGCGCAGCCGGCGGCGCAGCGCATGGCGGCTGCGACGGGCCAGGCCGGCTTGCAGCACTTCGCCCGCCCGCTCCTGCAGCAGCCGGTGCAGCGTGGCCACGCTGACACCAAGCTCTGCCGCCAGCGCGGTGGCGCTGGCCGGCCCCAGCCGCCGCATCAGGTTGGGCAGGCGGTCTCGGGTGTGGGTGTCCGGGGCGCGCATGGCGCCATTATGAGAAGATTTCTGAGAAGATTAAAAGCAATCGCGCCAGGGCGACTTCACCCATGAAAAAACCCGCCGAGGCGGGTTGCTTGGTGGGCTGATCGACGGGTTGTCCTGAGAAGATTCTTTCGCGCAGTCAGCCGCCCGCCACGCCGGCCCGCTCCAGCATCGCGTGCAGCAGCACGTTGCAGCCGGCGGTGATGTGCTCGGGCTGAGCGTCTTCGATCTCGTTGTGGCTGATGCCGTCCTTGCAGGGGATGAAGATCATGCCGGCTGGCGCCAGCCGGGCCATGTAGACGGCGTCGTGCCCGGCGCCGCTGACCACCGGCATGTGGCTGTAGCCCAGCTTGGCGGCGGCGCGGCCCACCGCCTCGACGCAATCGGCATGGAAGGGCTGCGCCGGGTAGGCGCTGACGGGCGTGATCTCGATCGGCAGGCCGCTCTCGGCGCTGAGCCTGGCGGCCACGGCGCGGATGTCGGCGTCCATCGCCTCGCACAATGCGTCGCTGGCATTGCGCAGGTCGATGCTGAACTTCACCCGGCCGGGAATCACGTTGCGGCTGTTGGGGAAGACGCTGACCATGCCCACCGTGCCGCGGCCGTGGTTTTGTCCGTTCTGCGGGTGGCGGTGGGCGCAGGCCACCACCTGCTGCATCAGCGCGGCGGCCACCTGCAATGCATCTTTGCGCAGGGCCATGGGCGTGGGGCCGGCGTGCGCCTCCATGCCGGTGACCACGCAGTCATACCAGCGGATGCCCAGCACGCCGGTCACCACGCCGATGGTCTTGGCGTTGTCTTCCAGCACCGGGCCCTGCTCGATGTGGGTTTCGAAGTAGCTGCCGATCGGGTGGTCGCCCGGCTCTTCGGTGCCGACGTAGCCGATGCGTTCCAGCTCGCCCTTCACCGTCTTGCCTTCGGTGTCGGTCGCGGCGTAGGCGTGTTCCAGAGTGAAGGCCTTGGCGAACACGCCGCTGCCCATCATCACCGGCACGAAGCGCGATCCTTCCTCGTTGGTCCACCAGGCCACTTCGATCGGGGCTTCGGTCTCGATGCCGGCGTCGTTCAGCGTGCGCACCACCTCGATGCCGGCCAGCACGCCGTAGTTGCCGTCGAACTTGCCGCCAGTGGGCTGCGTGTCGATGTGGCTGCCGGTCATCACCGGCGGCAGGCTGTTGTCGCGGCCGGGCCGGCGCAGGAAGCCGTTTCCGATCTTGTCGATGGTGATCGTCATGCCGGCCTCGCGCGCCCAGCGGCTCACCAGATCGCGGCCCTGCTTGTCCAGGTCGGTCAGCGTCAGGCGACACACACCGCCCTTGACCGTGGCGCCGATCCGGGCCAGCTCCATCAGGCTGCTCCACAGCCGTTCACCATTCACACGCAGGCCGGCGATCTTCTCTGGCAGGGGGGTGACTTTCATGTCCATGGGGTTCTCCGGAAGTGGGGTGCTCAGCGTTCAGCGTTCGACGGCCACCGGCGCTTCCAGCGCCGCCTTGCGCGCCAGCGGCGCGAACTGCGGCGCAAACGGCGGCCGCTTCACATACTGGCCGGCGCCGCGCACCGCGCGCAGGTCGCCGTCGGCATACACCACCACACCGTGGCTCAGCGT
>JBBRVT010000450.1:0-3785 GCA_038246615.1 Burkholderiales bacterium | reverse complement strand
GGTGCCAGGCCGCCTGGGCGCGTGCAAACCAAGGCCGGTGTCGCGCACCGCCAGCACCAGATGCTGACCATGCACCCGCGCGCTGATCTGCACCAGGCCCCCTTCGATGCTGGGCTCCAGCCCGTGCACGACAGCGTTCTCGACCAGCGGCTGCAGCAACAGCGGCGGCAGCGGCTGTTGCAGCGCGGCCTCGTCGGCATCGATCTCGAAGCGCAGCCGGTCCTCCATCCGGCCCTGCAGCAGTTGCAGGTAGCTGCGCGCCAGCGCCAGCTCTTGCGCCACCACGCTGCTGTCGCTGCGCAAGGCGCCGAGCGAGTTGCGCAGGTGGTCGGTGAAGTCGCCCAGCATCTGCCGCGCCCGAGGCAGGTCGTGGTCCATCAGCGACTGCACGTTGGCCAGCGTGTTGAACAGGAAATGCGGCTCCATCTGCCCCTGCAACAGTTGCAACTGTGCGTCGGTGGCGCGCTTTTCGGCTTCCATGCGCCGGGCGGTGGCGTTGAAGAACAGGAAGAAGATGCCGCTGATCAGCAGCGCCAAGACGGCGCTGGTGGTGGCCGACTCGGCGCTGATGCGGATCCAGCCCCCCATGGTGTCGCTGACCAGCCAGACCCCCAGCGGCCAGCCGATCAGCACGCCGACGAGTGGCACTGCGGTGAAGAACAGCGCCCGCTGGCCGCCAGATAAGCGCTGGATGCGCGCCGCCCCGAACAGCGGGATGGTGATCGCGAACAAGGCGTGGATGCACAGCGCCACCGCCAGCGAGATGACGAAGTGGACCCTGTACCAGCGCAGCCAGGTGCCGAGGTCGCCCCAGGCCGGGCCGCGGTTCAGTGCCGCGCCCAGCAGCGTGAAGCCGAGTGCGACGGCGGCTGCGAAACCCGCCGTCCACACCAGCTGCAGCCACTCGGGGCCGACCCGGTGCGTGTCGTTGGACAACCAGCTGCGCCACGACTGGCGCAAGAGTGCTCGATCGATCTGCATGGCGGGCAGTTTAGGAAGCCGTTGGGTCGGGCCGGGCTGGGCCTGCGACAGCCGGCCAGCCGGCAGCGTGAATCGACGCCTGCAGCGCTGGACGCGGCGGCACAGGATGCCATGCAGCCGCCGGCGACGATCGAAGACCTGCACCCCCAGCCGCTCGGCCTTGCAGCAGCGCAGCTGTTCGGCGCTGGTCAGCGGCAGCGGGCAAGGCAGGCCCGGCCGCCCACGGCCGGGGTGGGCTGGAGCTTCTCCGGCGCCTGGTCAGGGGGCGCGGGGCAGGTGCGCGGGCGGCCGGCTCAGGCGGGGATGACGACCGGCAGATCGGTGAAGCCGCGCAGGAAGTTCGACAGCGTGCGCTGCGGCGCGCCCACCACCTCGATGCGCGGGAAGCGCTGCAGGATCTCTTCCCACAGGATCTTCAGCTGCAGCTCGGCCAGGCGGTTGCCGACGCAGCGGTGGATGCCGAAGCCGAAGCTCAGGTGCTGGCGCGGTCGCGGGCGGTCGATCACCAGCGCCTCGGGGTTGTCGATCACGCTCTCGTCGCGGTTGCCTGACAGGTACCACATCACCACCTTGTCGCCCTTCCTGATCTGCTGGCCGCCGATCTGCGCATCGGCCAGCGCGGTGCGGCGCATGTGCGGCAGCGGCGTCTGCCAGCGAATGATCTCGGGCACCAGGCTGTCGACCAGGGCCGGGTTGGCGCGCAGCTTGGCCCATTCACCGGGGTGCTGGTGCAGCGCCAGCACGCCGCCGCTCATGCTGTTGCGGGTGGTGTCGTTGCCGCCCACGATCAGCAGCAGGATGTTGCCCAGAAACTCCTGCGGGCTCATGTGGCGGGTGGCGGGTGCATGCGCCAGCATCGAGATCAGATCGGGCCCCGGCTCGGCATTCACCCGCTGGTTCCACAGCCGGCCGAAGTAGGCGGCGCACTGGCCCAGTTCGGCCAGCCGGGCCTCGGGGCTGTCGGTGATCTTGTCGGTGCCGGGCACCGAGGTGGCCACGTCCGACCAGCGGGTGAGCTTGTGCCGCTCGTCGAAAGGAAAGTCGAACAGCGTGGCCAGCATCTGCGTGGTCAACTCGATCGACACCCGGTCGACCCAGTTGAAGGGCGTGTCGCGCGGCAGGCTGTCCAGCACCGCCTGGGTGCGGGTGCGGATGGTGCCGGCCAGTGCCGCCAGGTTGGCCGGCGCCACGATCGGGCTCACGGTCTTGCGCTGCACGTCGTGCTTGGGGGGGTCCATCGCGATGAACATCTGTAGCCGCGCGTCCATCGGGCCGTCGAACAGGCTGATGCCGCCGTGCGTCCAGTCCGACGAGAACACCGCGTGGTTGGTGTCCACCGCCATGATGTCGTGGTAACGGGTGACCGACCAGAAGCCGCCGTAGTAAGCGTTCTCGTGCCAGTGCACCGGGCTGTCGCGGCGCAGGCGGGTGAAGTAGTGGCCGATGCTGTCGTCCTGGTACAGCCGCGGCTTGGTCACGTCGATCTGGTCCAGCGGCAGCGCGAAGGCTTCTTCACGGGCGCGTTGGTCGGCGGCCTGCAGGGTGGCCTGCCAGTCGGGAAGGGTGGCGGCGGTGGTCTCGGTGCTGAGCATGGTGGCAGATGGGCAAGGGGCGGGTGTCGCCGTGCCAACATCGGCCCGGCGGCGAAGCCCGCAGTCTCGCCCAGTGGCAGCCCCGGGGCAACCCTGACGAGATGGCATGGACCGACACTGCCGCGCCGACCACCACGCACCCGCAACCGCACCCGCACCCGCACCCATGCCCGCACCCGCACCCGTCCTGCTGATCACCGGTGCCAGCCGTGGCATCGGCGCCGCCACCGCCCGCCTGGCCGGCGCCCGCGGCTGGGACGTGGCCGTCAACTACGCCCGCGATGGCGCCGCCGCCGACAGCGTTGCCGCTGCCGTGCGCCAGGCCGGCCAGCGCGCCATCACCGTGGCGGCCGACGTGGCGGATGAAGCGGCGGTGCTGGCGATGTTCGCCCGCGTCGATGCCGAGCTGGGCCCGCTGGCCGGCCTGGTGAACAACGCCGGTATCGTGGCGATGCAGGCCCGGCTCGACCAGATGGACGTGGCACGCTGGCAGCGCATGTGGGCCGTCAACCTGACTGGCAGCTTCCTGTGTGCGCGCGAGGCGGTGCGCCGCATGAGCAAGCGCCACGGCGGCGTGGGCGGTGCCATCGTCAACCTGGGCAGCGTGGCCGCGCGCATCGGATCACCGGCGATGTACGTGGATTACGCCGCCAGCAAGGGCGCGATCGACACCTTCACCGTGGGCCTGGCGCAAGAAGTGGCGGGCGAGGGCATCCGGGTGAATGCGGTGCGCCCCGGCATCATCGACACCGACATCCATGCCGACAGCGGCGACCGCCAGCGCCCGCAGACTGCGGCGAAGCTGATCCCGCTGGGGCGGCCGGGCACGGCTGACGAGATTGCTGCGGCGGTGCTGTGGCTGCTGTCGGCCGAGGCCAGCTACACCACGGGCGCCATCCTGGACGTGGGGGGTGGGCGCTGATTGGCTGGTTCGGGCTCTTTGCTGTCGTTCAGCTTGTCGACTTCAAGCCGGCGCTCGACGGTCTGAGCGATCGCGCCGGGCCGGGCGGGCGTGTCCTGCTCCATGTCATTCCGGGCCTCCGGCCCTCCCTTCTTTACTTACGCAGAACACGCCCGCCCGGCCCGACGCTCAGGCACCACCGAGGCGCTCGGGTCTTTGGCCTTCGGGTGCCACCGCTGTGTCCTCGGCCTCGCGCCGAACTGTGAATGCCGGCTTTTCAACGACGCCAAAGACAGCAACGAGCCCTAAGC
>JBBRVT010000449.1:0-3827 GCA_038246615.1 Burkholderiales bacterium | reverse complement strand
TCGGTCACGATCAGGTGTTGCTGGCGCAGCATGTCGGCCAGCACATGGTCGGGCTCCAGCGCCAGACGGTCGGGCTGCAGTTCCAGCGCCACATGGCGGTTGCCCAGGTGGTAGGCGGCGCGCAGCAGGTCGAAGGGGCTGCCGTGCTCGGTGCAGTGGCGCACCTCCAGCACCGGCTGCGGGGCGGCCTGCACCTGCACCAGCGAGCCGTCTTCGGCCACCAGCACGTCGCCACCGCGCACCAGGGTGCCGCGCGGCAGAAACACGCCGAGCTGGCGGCCCTGTGAATCGGTGGCGTCGAAGCGGCTTTTCTGCCGCACGTCCCAGTCGAGTTGCACGGTGGCGGCACGGCGCAGCAGCACGGCGGCCAGGCCACGGCCCTGGGGGATGAGTTTGTTGACGGTGAGCATCGGGCGATTGTCGGGTCTGATGGTTTCTTGTGGGTTCAGGTGCGCCACACCCGTGGCGGGTGGGCGTCCAGCCCCCAGTGCAGCTGGCGCCAGGCGCCGCGCACCGCCTGCAGCAGCGCCATCACCGGCTCGACCCGGTGGCCCAGGGTGCGCAGCACCAGCAGATTGGGGTGGGGCGCGCTGATGCCGGCGCTGGCGGGCAGGCTGCTGGCGTCGATCAGTGCGCGGGCGGCGTCTACCAGGGCCTCGGTGCGGATGCGGTCCAGCGTCTGCGCCGGCCCCGGCCCCGCCCCTGGTTGCTGCCCCGGCCCGTCCGCCAGCCACAGGCTGGCCATCACCGTGTGGCCGGCCAGGCCCAGCGGGCTGTGCAGCAGCAGCTGGTCGCCGCCGTCGAGCAGGCCACGCTCCTGCCACATGCCGGGCAGGGTGATGTGCTGCCGGTAGCTGCCGCTGTCGTAGGCCGCGCCCGCCGCCGGCAGGCCCAGCGCCAGCACATCCCAGCCCAGCATCTGGGCGCCGGGCGCCAGGTCGAACTGCAGGCGGTTGTGCACCCGGCAGCCACGGAAGGCGATGGCCTCCATCGGCAGCCACTCCAGCCGCGCGCCCGCCGCCACGCGGGCCTGCACCGTCTGCTGGGCCAGCGGGCCGTCGCTGCGGTAGAACCGGGTGGCGCCGGGCGTGGTGATGACCGCATGGCTGCCGGCGTCCAGGTCGGCCTGCACCTCCAGCACGTCGCCACCGACCACGCCGCCCGGCGGGTGCACCAGCACATGGTGGCAGATGGCGTCGCCCTCCGGGTACAGGCGCTGCAGCACCCGCAGCGGGCCGTGGTGGCGGTCATGGGCGGTGGTGCGCGCGCCGTCGCGGGTGTAGTGCAGTTGCAGGTGTCCGTGCCAGCCCATGGCGGTGCTGGCGGCCGGCGCCGCCGTGTGCACCGGCGTGCAGTGCACGGGTGCTGCCTGCTGGCTCAATGCCCGCCCTGCGAGCTGCGGTGCGCCCAGCCGGTGGTGCGCTTTTCAAGCACCGAGAAGAATTCGTACATCGCCATCGCCATCGCGCCCACCACCACCAGGCCGGCAAAGGCCAGGCCCATCTGCATGCTGCTGCCGGCGCTCACCAGCAGGTAGCCGATGCCTTCGTTGCTGGCCGTCATCTCGCTGACGGTGGTGCCGACGAAGGCCAGCGTGATGGCCACCTTGAGCGAGCCGAAGAAGTACGGCATCGACCGCGGCAGGCCCACCTTCATCAGCACGTCCCAGCGCCTGGCGCCCAGTACCCGCAGCACGTCTTCCAGCTCGGGCTCCAGCGTGGCCAGGCCGGTGGCGATGTTCACCGTGATCGGGAAGAAGCTGATCAGGAAGGCGGTCAGCACCGCCGGCCCCACGCCGATGCCGAACCACACCACCAGGATCGGCACGAAGGCCGCCTTGGGCAAGGCGTTGAAGCCGGTCATCAGCGGGTAGATGGCGGCATAGGCCAGCCGGCTGCTGCCGATCAGGAAGCCCAGCAGCACGCCCACCACGATGGCGATGCCGAAGCCCACCATCGTCACCCAGTAGGTGCGCCAGGCATGCTTGGCGATCTCGCCCCGGTACTCCATCAGCTGGTCCCAGATGCGCAGCGGGCTGGGAAAGATGAACTCGCTGACGTCGAAGGCGCTGCAGATCGCCTGCCACAACAGCAGCGTGGCCACCAGCAGGATCCAGGGCGACCAGATTTCGAACTTGCGGGTGGCCATCACTTCACCTGTGCGGCAGCTTTGCCGGCGTTGTTGCCGAACTGGTTGCGCACGGCACCGATGTGCCCGCGCAGTTCGTGCACGATGTCGGTGAACTGCGGCGTGTAGGTCACTTCCAGATCGCGCGGGCGCGGCAATTCGATCTCGCGCCGCACCACGAAGCGGCCCGGGCTCTTGCTCATCACATACACCGTGTCGGCCAGAAACACGCTCTCGCGCAGGTCGTGCGTGACCAGGATGACGTTGAACTTCTGCGCCGCCTGCAGGTCGCGCAGCGCGCACCACAGCTCTTCGCGGGTGAAGGCGTCCAGCGCGCCGAAGGGCTCGTCGAGCAGCAGCAGCTTCGGCTCGTGCACCAGGGCGCGGCAGATGCTGGCGCGCTGCTGCATGCCGCCCGAGAGCTCCCAGGGAAACTTTTTCTCCATGCCGCCCAGGCCCACGCTGGCCAGCAGGCGGCTGGCGCGTTCGGCATATTCTTTGCGGCGGTCTTTGAACTGGCTGCGAAACGGCTCCACGATTTCCAGTGGCAGCAACACGTTGTCCAGCGTGGTGCGCCAGGGCAGCAGCGAAGGCGCCTGAAACGCCATGCCCGAAATTTTCAGCGGGCCGGTCACGGGTTGGCCGTCGATCGTGATCTTGCCCCGGCTGGGCATTTTGAGCCCGGTGGCCAGCTTCATGAAGGTGGACTTGCCACAGCCCGAGGGGCCGACGATGGCGATGAACTCGCCCTGCTTGACATGCAGGTTGATGGCTTCGACGGCAAAGACGTTTTGGGCCAGCAACTCGCTGTTGTAGGCCAACCAGACATCCTTGAAGTCGACGAAGGGCGGGCTGTCTTGGGCGATGGGGGTGGCAACGGCGGTGGCAACAGTGGTGGCACTGGCGGTGGCGATGGGGGCGGCAAAGGCGGGCATGCAAAGTCCTGAAAAAAGGCCAGCCGCCAGTGAAGGGGCTGGCCTGAGCCTGCCAACAGCTGTTCAGCAGGCCTTGGTGAGCAAACCTTACTTTTTGGCCGGCGGCAACACGTTGAGGTCGGCGGCGCTGGGCAACATGGAGCCGTCCCAAACCAGTTTCGGGTCAACCCGTGCTTTGGTGGCGTAGGCGTCAGAGACTTGCGAGGCCATCAGGGCCAGGCGGCCGGGGACGACCTGTCCGAAGCCTTCCCGGCGCGCATCCGGGCTGGCCACCACCGCGTCAACAGCCAGTTGCAGGCGGCGCGTTTCCAGGGCCACGTTGATGATGCCGTCGCGCGCCTTGACCGACTCGATGGCGGTGGCCGGGCTGGCCATCGCTTCCTTGGCGCCTTTGGCAAAGGCGGTGAGGAAGGCTTTGACAGCGGCCGGGTTTTCTTTGATCAGCTTGGGGCTGGCGATGATGGCATTGCCGTAGAGCTTCACGCCGTTTTCGGCGTAGGGCATCAGCACCACGTCTTGGGCTTTGATGCCGCGCGCCTCCAGGTTGAGCAGCGAGGTGAACCCAAAGCCGGTGATGGCGTCAATGTCACCGCGCACCAGCATGGTCTCGCGCAGCGGCGGGTCCATCGAGGTCCAGGCCACGTTGCTGATGTTGTTGGCCTTCTGGAACAGGGGGAAGGCTTTGCGGCCAGCGTCAAACACCGGGGCACCGAGCTTTTTGCCGTTGAGATCGGCCGGTTTTGTTATGCCGCTTTTCTTGAGCGC
>JBBRVT010000448.1:0-3835 GCA_038246615.1 Burkholderiales bacterium | reverse complement strand
TCAGGGCCGGTGGTTAGCAGGCCGTCGAAGGCCTCGAAGTCGACCATGTTGGCCATCGTGATGGCGCCTGGGTCGTTGGTCAGCGCGGCCTGGGCTGGCAAAGCGGCCGCCAGCACGAGGGCGGCGGCGAAGGGAATCAGTTTCATGGAAGTTCCTTGGTTGAAGTGCGGGGGCTGGGGTCGGCAGCCGTCAGGTGCCGATGACGCCGCCATCGTTCTTGGTGATCACCACCACCGACGAGCGCGGCTTGGACACTGCGCCACCCTGGGTGGTCGGGCCGTTGACGCCGCTGTCGGGCCAGGTGCTCTTGGCGGTGAAGCCGCCTGGCGCCCAGTCTTCGCCCGGGTGCTGGATGCCGACGAACATGGTCTTGCCGTCGGGCGTGTTGACCACGCCGGTAACCTCACAGTTACGCGGGCTGGTCATGAAGCGTGTGATCTTGCGTGTGGTCGGGTCGGCACACGACATCATGTTGCCGCCGATGTTCACCCAGTCGCCGGTGCCGTCGCCCTGCTGGTCGGTCTGGATCCACAGCCGGCCGTCCTTGTCGAACCACAGGCCGTCCGGTGCGCCGAGATCGTCACCGACGATGTTGCCCTGGTAGCGCGAAGCTGGCATCAGCGCGGTGGCCTTGTCGCCGCATTCGACGAAGATGTCCCAGGCGAAGGTGGTCGCACCGACGTTGCCGCCGGTCTCGTTCCAGCGCAGGATGTGGCCGTACTTGTTGTCCTGGCGCGGGTTGGTGGCGTCCAGCGGCGGGCGGGCGCTACCGGCGGTGGTGCTGCCGTTCGGATTGTTCGACGAGGCCGTGCTGGTGCCGCGGCGGTTGTTGTTGGTCAGCGTGAGGTAGACCTCGCGCGTGGTCGGGTGCACTGCCACCCACTCCGGGCGGTCCATCATCGTCGCACCCAGGCGGTCGGCGGCCTGGCGGGCCTTGATCAGCACCTCGGCCTGGTCGGCAAAACCGTTCGCTGCCGTCAGGTCGCCCTGGCCCCAGACCAGCGGCAGCCAGGTGCCGGTACCGTCAGCGTTGAACTTGGCCACGTACAACGTGCCGCTGTCGAGCAGGTCGCGGTTGGCGGCGCGGTTGGTCGGGTTGAACTTGCCGGCGCAAACAAACTTGTACATGTAGTCGTTGCGCTCGTCGTCACCCAGGTAGACGGCCACCGTGTTGTCGGCGCCAACCACATGGCCGGCGCTCTCGTGCTTGAAGCGGCCCAGCGCGCTGCGCTTGACCGGCAGCGAGTTCGGGTTCCAGGGGTCGATCTCGACCACCCAGCCGAAGCGGTTGGGCTCGTTGGGGTTGTCGCGGATGTCGAAGCGCGAGTCCTGCTCGTGCCAGCGGTAGCCGAAGCCGCCGCCCGACACGCCGTAGCGCCGCTCCAGGTTGCTCAGCGGCGTGGCCGCCAGCTTGGCCGCGGTGGTGCCGAAGTAGCCGTTGAAGTTTTCTTCGCAGGTCAGGTAGGTGCCCCAGGGCGTGTAGCCGTGCGCGCAGTTGTTCAGCGTGCCCAGCACCTGGGTGCCAGTCGGGTCGGCGGCGGTCATGAGCAGTGCGTTGCCGGCGGCCGGGCCGCTGATGCGCATCGGCGTCTTGCCGGTGATGCGGCGGGCCAGCACGGAGGGGCGCTGCACCTTCATTTCGCCGCCGACCTTGCGCAGTTCGATGACGCTGACGCCGTGCGAGGCGATCTGCCCGGCCACTTCGGCGGCGGTCAGCGGGTGGCTGCCGTAGGCGCCGCTGTTGACGCTCAGGCCCGGGTCCACATACTCGTGGTTGACGCACAGCAGGCCACGGTCGCTCGACACGCCGGCAGCACCGGCGGTCGGGAACGGGAAGAAGTGCATGCCGTCGTTGTGCTGGCCGAAGGTGGTCAGCTGCGCCGCTTCGGTCATCGGGTCGGCGGCGTTCCAGTGCGTATTGGCCATCGCGCCCGGCCGGCCGATCGCGTCGCCCCAGCCGATCAGCACCCGGGCGGTGTAGCCCACCGGCACGGTGATCGCATCGATGAAGCCGCCGGGGTTGCTCGGCCGGTTTGCACCAACGCCGGTGAAGGTGATGCCGCCGCCGGCCGGCGACGGGCTGGGCGTGTAGGCCAGCGCGCTGGCGCTGAAGCCACCCAGGCCGGTGAGCACGCCTGCTGCCAGCGTGCCCTTGAGGAAGGTGCGGCGGCCGCTGAACTGCGCGATCACGTCGCGGATGGATTCATTGCCGGACGGATTGATGGTCTCGTCGTTGCTGGGATGGAACACGCTGGTCATGTACTCGACTCCTGGTTGAGGCTCTCGATCGGGCAGGAAGTCCCGACTCGCAAGCCGTTCGATGTGGAAGCCGCAGGTTAAAAATCGTTCGTGACACTGGCGTGAATGCGCGCCTGTTCCCGCGATCAAAGTGGGCCTAAAGGGCCGCTACCCCGCGAACCGGGGGGGTGGCGGGGCGCCTGCAGCGGGCGCGCCAACGGTGTGACAGGCGGCGACCAGGCAGCGCCGCACGCCGTCGTGACGCAGGCGGCAGAACCTGCGCCGGCGCTCAGACCGGAGAGCGGATCGGGTGGTCGCATCGACCCGGTGCAGATCGGCCACCGCCAGCGGGTGTGCGGATCTGGTGTGCGGATCTGGTGCGCAGATCCGGGGCGCAGATCTTCGTCAACCACTTTGCGCTCGACGCGCTGGCCATGCAGCAGCAGGCCGGTGGCCAGCAGCAGGCCCAGCAGCCACTCGGCTTGCATCGCGCCGCCACCGCCGCCGCCACCGCCGCCACCGCCGCCGCCACCGCCCGCGTCCGGGGCCGAGGCAGGCGGGCTGGGCGGCAGCGGCTCGACCAGCCGACCGGTGGCCACCGCGCAGGCCCGCAGCCGGTCATCGGCCAGCGTGACCGCGCCGCGCACCGGCGGCTGGTAGCTGTCGGGCGCGGCGGCGAAGGCCAGCGCCTGCTCGGCATCCAGCAGGCCGGCGCCGCAGGTGCTGGTGGTACAGGCGCAGCGCCCGGTGTTTGCGCCAGGCAGGCAGGCGCCGAGCAGGGGCACCAGCACATGCGGCCGGGCACTCAGCAGCAGGCCTTGCTCGATCTGCGCCAGCGTCAGTGCCGGGTTCAGCGCCCACATCAGCGAAGCCACCGCCGCCACGCCCGGCGCGGCGAAGCTGGTACCCGATGCCGCCACGTAGCCGGCGGCGCCTGGGCTCAGCGCGCCCAGGTTGCCGGTGGACACCAGGCCGCCATCACGCAGGTTGGCATCACCGGCGGCGCAGTCACCGCCGCTGGCGTCGTCACCGCCCGGCGTGGCCAGCTTGATGGCCGCGCCGAAGTTGGCGTAGGCCGCCTTGTAACCCTCGCGGTTGACCGAGGTAACGGCCAACGCGCCACGGCAACTGGCCGGCCGGCCCACCGCGCCGCGCTGGTTGCCGGCGGCCACGATCAGCAACGCGCCCGTGGCACGAACCTCGGCAATGGCCGCCTCGTACAAACGCGCGGTGTCGCGCACCGCAGGGTCGGCGCTGTCGGCGTCGCAGGCGTCCAGGCCGCCATAGCTCAGCACGATCAGGCGCGCCGGGTTCGGGTTGGCCGGCGCGCCAGTGACGGCCAGGCCGGCGGCCCAGCGCATGCCGTCGATGATGTCGCTGACTGCGGCGCCGCACTTGCCCGCCACCCGCACCGGCAGCACCAGCCCCTGCCAGTTGGCGGCGGCAACGCCTTCGGTGTTGTTGGTCACCGCCGCCAACTGGCCGGCGATGGTGGTGCCGTGCCAGCTGGACCGCAGTGTTTCCGGGCAGCCACTGAACTTGTCGGGCATGGCCAGCCGGTCGACCGCGGTCACTGCGTCGCCCGGGTCCTGCGGGT
>JBBRVT010000447.1:0-3836 GCA_038246615.1 Burkholderiales bacterium | reverse complement strand
GAGCGCGATCGCCTTTGGCACCCCGGTGCAGTTTGCCCAGGCCCATGTCGAAGGCATCACCGCCTTGCAGGCCGTCGACATCCGCTATGCCGAGCAACTGGGCTACCGCATCAAGCTGCTGGGCATCACCAAGCGACGCGACGATGTGCGCGCAATCGAGCTGCGTGTACACCCCACGCTGGTGCCGGCCAAGCGGCTGATCGCCAACGTGGAGGGCGCGATGAACGCGGTGGTGGTGCAGGGCGACGCGGTGGGCACCACGCTGTACTACGGCAAGGGCGCGGGCAGCGAGCCCACTGCCAGCGCGGTGGTGGCCGACCTGGTCGACATCACCCGGCTGCACACTGCCGACCCCGACCACCGCGTGCCGCACCTGGCTTTCTGGCCCGACGCCACCGCGGCAACGCCGATCCTGCCGATCGGTCAGGTCATCACCTCGTTCTACCTGCGGCTGCAGGTGGCCGACCAGGCCGGCGTGCTCAGCCGCATCACCACCATCCTGGCCGACCACGACATCTCGATCGATGCGGTGATCCAACGCGAAAGCGCCGAAGGCGAGAAGCAGACCGACCTGATCATCCTGACCCACGACACGGTGGAAGGCCGCATGCGCGACGCGCTGGCGCTGATGCAGGCGCTGCCCACGGTGCTGGCACCGATCGTCAACATCCGCAAGGAAGAGCTCAGCTGAGGGGCCAGCCATGAAGTACATCAGCACCCGCGGCGACAAGACCGAGCGCCGCTTCTGCGAGATCCTGCTTGAAGGCCTGGCGCCCGACGGCGGCCTTTACCTGCCCAGCCACTACCCGCAGGTGGATGCCGCCACGCTGGCGCGCTGGCGCGGCTTGAGCTACGCCGACCTGGCCTTCGAGATCCTGTCGCTCTACATCGACGACATCCCGCCGGCCGACCTGCGCGCGCTGGTGCACAAGACCTATACCGCCGCCACCTATGGCACGGAGGCCATCGTGCCGGTGCGCCCGCTCGAGCCCGGTCTGCACATCGAGGCGCTGTCCAACGGCCCGACACTGGCCTTCAAGGACATCGCGATGCAACTGCTGGGCAACCTGTTCGAGTACGAACTGGCGCGCCGCGGCGAACAGCTCAACATCCTGGGCGCCACCTCGGGTGACACCGGCAGCGCCGCCGAGTACGCGATGCGCGGCAAGCACGGCGTGCGCGTCTTCATGCTCAGCCCCGAGGGCCGCATGAGCCCGTTTCAGCAGGCGCAGATGTTCAGCCTGCAAGACCCCAACATCCACAACATCACCATCGACGGTGTGTTCGACGACTGCCAGGACATCGTCAAGGCGGTCAGCAACGATCTGGCGTTCAAGCGCCAGTACAAGATCGGCACCGTCAATTCGATCAACTGGGCGCGGCTGCTGGCCCAGGTGGTGTATTACTTTGCGGGCTACTTTCAAGTCACGAAAAACAGTGATGAGCAGGTCAGCTTTGCCGTGCCCTCGGGCAACTTCGGCAATGTCTGCGCCGGCCATGTGGCGCGCTGCATGGGCCTGCCGATCAAGCAGCTGGTGGTGGCCACCAATGAGAACGATGTGCTCGACGAGTTTTTCCGCACCGGCCCAGGCCACTACCGGGTGCGCGCCAGTGCCGAGACGTTTGAAACCAGCAGCCCGTCGATGGACATCAGCAAGGCCAGCAATTTCGAGCGTTTTGTCTTTGACCTGCTCAAGCGTGACGGTGCGCGCGTAGCCGAGCTGTTCGGCCCGGCGCTGGCCCGTGACCGAGGCTTCCAACTCACCGCCGAAGAGACAGCGCGTTTCCAGCGCTACGGCTTCGTCTCGGGCAAGAGCAGCCATGCAGACCGCCTGGCGACCATCCGCGACAACTGGAAGGCGCACCAGGACATGATCGACACCCATACCGCCGACGGTCTGAAGGTGGCGCGTGAACACCGGCAGCCCGGCGTGCCGATGATCGTGCTGGAGACCGCCTTGCCGGCCAAGTTTGCCGCCACCATCGAAGAAGCGCTGGGCCGGCCACCGTTGCGGCCAGCAGCGCTGGAGGGCATCGAAGCCCTGCCCAAGCGCTTCACCCGGATGCCGGTGGATGCGGCGCAGGTCAAGGCCTACATCGTGCAGCACTGCGCATGACCAAGGTTGTCTGTTTCTGTGGCCCTTCGGGCGTGGGCAAGACCACGCTGATCGAGCAACTGATCGCCGCGCTGAAGGCGCGCGGTGAGCGGGTCTCGGTGATCAAGCATGCGCACAAGCGCTTCGACATCGACCGGCCCGGCAAGGACAGCCACCGCCACCGTGAAGCCGGCGCCACCGAGGTGCTGCTGGCCTCGGCGCAGCGGCTGGCGCTGTTGCGCGAGTACCCGGTCGAGGGCCTGCCCAGCCTGGCGCAACTGCTGGCCGAGCTGTCGCCCACCGACTGGGTGCTGGTTGAGGGCTTCAAGCATGCCGCCTGGCCCAAGGTCGAAGTCTGGCGCGCCGCGCTGGGCCAGCCGCCGCTCTACCCCGACGACCCGTTTGTCACCACCATCGTCACCGATGACCCTGCTGCGCTGCCGGTGGCCAGCGGCCTGCCGGTGCTGGCTATGGCCGATGTGACAGCCGTGCTTGAGCACCTGATGGACACTGCCGAGCGTTACCTCTACCGCCCCGAACAGCTCGCCCCCGACCATGGCTGATCCATCCCGCCCCGCCTTGCTGAGCCTCGACGAGGTTTTGGCGCGCCTGCTGGCGGTGGCCCATGAGCGCGTGCTGCCTGAGCTAGAGAAAGTCGACACCTTCGACGCGCTGGGCCGGGTGCTGGCGCGTGCCGTGGTGTCTGCGCTGGACGTGCCGCCGGCCGACAACAGCTCGATGGACGGCTACCTGGTGCGCGTGGCCGATGTGCCCGCAGTCGGCACGGTGCTGCCGGTCAGCCAGCGCATCGCTGCCGGCAGGGTTGGCCAGCCGCTGCAGCCCGGCACGGCGGCACGCTTTTTCACTGGCGCCCAGGTGCCGGCCGGCGGTGACGCGGTGGTGATGCAGGAGCAGTGCGACTCGCTGCCAGCGGCCGCCGAGGGTGGCCTGGGCAGCGTGCGGTTTAATGCCGTGCCGCAGCCCGGCCAATGGATCCGCCGCCGTGGCGAGGACGTGATGCATGGCGCTGAGGTGCTGGCCGTCGGCGTGCGGCTGACGCCGCAGGCGCTCGGCATGGCGGCGTCGGTGGGCGCGTCCCGGCTGACGGTGCGCCGCCGGCCGCGGGTGGCCTTGTTCTCCACCGGCGACGAACTGGTGATGCCGGGCGAGTCGCTCAAGCCCGGCGCCATCTACAACAGCAACCGCTTCACGCTGCGCGGCCTGTTGCTGGCGGCCGGCTGCGAAGTCGAAGACCTGGGCATCGTGCCGGACGACCTGGCCGCCACCCGCGCCGCGCTGCGCCGTGCGGCCCAAGGCAATGACCTGATCCTCAGCTCGGGCGGCGTGTCGGTGGGCGAAGAGGATCACATCAAACCGGCGGTCAAGGCTGAGGGCTGGCTCGAGGCCTGGCAGGTGGCGATGAAGCCGGGCAAGCCGCTGGTCTTTGGCGCGGTGCGCCGCGACGCGGCCGACAGCGAGGCGCTGTTCATGGGCCTGCCGGGGAACCCGGTGTCGAGTTTTGTCACCTTCCTGCTGGCCGTGGCGCCCGTGCTGCGCGCCATCCAGGGCTGCAGCGCCACCATGCCGGCCGCAGTGCAGGTGCGCGCCGATTTCGACTGGCCGCAACCCGACAAGCGCCGTGAGTTTTTGCGCGCGCGCTTCAATGCCCAGGGTGGTGTGGAGCTGTTTCCCAACCAGAGCTCAGGCGTTCTGACCTCGGCGGTGTGGGCCGACGGCCTG
>JBBRVT010000446.1:0-3837 GCA_038246615.1 Burkholderiales bacterium | reverse complement strand
GTCGAGAAACAGGTTGCGCTCGTCCTGGCGGCGCTGGCGGTCGCCGGGGCGCGGGTGCCGGGCGATCAGGTCGAACTCGGCCGGGCGGTTGGCGCTGGGAAACACGCCGTCGTCCAGCCCCAGCACGCAGACCATGCGGTAGGGCAGGCTGCGCAGGCTGGACAGCGCCGAGAAGGTGATGCGGCCGGTGGGCACGCCGCCGCGGGCCGGGTCGTCCAGCGCGTCGCCCAGCGCCTGGCGCACGACATCCAGCGCCAGCGGCAGCGTGGGCGCGCTGCCGCGCCAGGCATCGGCCAGGGTCTGCAGCGCGGCGCGCAGGTCGGCCAGCGCGTCTACGCCGGCGGTGGGGGCGTGCAGCAGGCGGTCGACCAGGCCGGCCAGCAGCGCCGGCCAGTCTTGCGCCGGCAGCGGGCGCGCCACCTGCGCGCGCAGGGTGTCAAGCAGCTGCAGGAAGGCCCACAGCGACCCCAGCGCCAGCGCGGCGCTGCCTTCGGCCTCGCCGGCGGGCAGGCGGCCGTCGAAGGGTGCGGCATCGGCGGGCAGCGCGTGGCCGAGGAACAGCCGGTCCAGCCCGTCGGCCCAGCTGTGGCGGCCGCTGGCGTCCAGCCCCAGGCTGGCGCGCTGCGGTGCGTCGAAGGCCCAGTGCACGCCGGCGTCCAGCAGCCAGCCGTGCACCCGCGCCAGGCCGTCGTCGTCGAGCCCGAAGCGCGCGGCCACCGCCGGCTGCTGCAGCAGGCCGACCACTGCGCTGGCGGTGCCGCGTGACGCGGCCAGTGCCAGCGCGTCCAGCAGCGCGCGGGCGGCAGGGTTGCGCTGGCTCTGCGCCCGGCCGGTGATGGTGAAGGGCAGCGCCAGCGCCGCCGGCGCGGTGCCGAACACGCTGTCGATCAGCGGCGCGGCGGTTTCCAGGTCGGGCACCACCACCAGGATCTCGCCGGGGGCTGGCGCGTCGGGCCCGGCGAAGCAGGCCAGCAGGCTGTCGTGCAGCACTTCCAGCTCGCGGGTGAGGCTGTGGCACACATGCAGCTCGATGCTGCGGTCGGTGGCGTCCAGCGGCAGGCTGGCGGGCGGCAGGTCTTGCAGTGTCAGGATGGAGTTCTGCAAGCTGGCCAGCAGGCTGTCGCCGGGGTGGGGCGTGTAGTGGTCGTCGTCGACCACGCCGTCGCCGCAGGCGTCCACCAGCGCGGCCAGCTGGGCCTGCGTCTGCTGGCCCCAGGCCGCCAGCAGGCGGTGGCCCACTTCCAGGTGCTGGGCCCGGCCGGCGGCAGCCAGGCGCGCCAGCCGGCGTGGGTCGACCACGTCGAACCAGTACTCGGCGCAGGGGTTCAGCGCGTAGACATGCAGGTCGACCCAGCGCGCCAGCTGCTGCAGCAGCGCCAGGTGCACCGGCGCGATGCTGGGCAGGCAGAACACGTGGGCGGCCGCCGGCAGGCCCGACTGCGCCAGCCGCGCCCGGGTGGCCGGTGCATCACCGACCTGCGCCAGCGCAGCGGCCAGGCTGTGGGCGGCGATGGGGTCGACGGCCTGGGGATCGGCGGCGTGGCCGCCGGCGGTCTGGTCATTTGCGTCCTGGCCATGGCCGGCGATCTCGGCGGTCAGCCGGCGCCACAGCGCGGCTTGCCAGGCTTCATCCTCACCGCCGGACACGCCAGACGCGCCAGACGCGCCAGACGCGCCGGACGCGCCGGACGGCAGCGCGCTGCGGCCGGCCGACCAGGCGGCCAGCCAGTCGGGCCGGTAGGTGATGTGCTGGTCGACCAGGCCGGCGACCCGTTGCGCCAGGTCGAGCCGGGTGACGGCGTCGGCCTGGGCCAGGTAGCGCGCCAGCCGCGGCTGGCCGGCCACCCAGGCGGCATCGTCCAGCGCGGCCAGCACGCGCCAGGTCAGGCGGGCCGGCTGCCAGGGTGCCTCGGCGCTGTCGGCGGTGCGCACCGGCAGCGGCGTGCCGGGCGCTGCCGCCGCCAGCGCCAGCGTGCCCTGGGCCCACAGCCAGGGCGCCAAAAAACCGAAGCGCAGGTTGGCGCACACGCCGAAGCGCTGGGCCATCTGCAGCGTGACGGCCCGGCGCACCGCCATGCTGGGCACCACCAGCTCGGCCGGCGTGAACAGGTCGCCACCCGGCTGGCCCAGCGCGCTGGTCAGCAGGTCGGCGAGCGCCTCCTGCCGGTTGGCAAAGTGCAAGGTGAGCATGCGGCGGCAGTGTGCCGCATGCGGGTGGGCGGCCGCGATGCCGAGCCGCGATGCCGGGCCGCGATGCCGAGCCGCGATGTCGAACAGAAGGCCCGCGCGCCGATCGAGCCAGGCGCTCGGCCAGCCCGGCGCCATGCAATCATCCGCGCCCATGAACGACCGATTGCCCCTGGACATCGCCATCATCGGCGGCGGCATTGCCGGCCTGATCCATCTGCATTACGCGCGCCGCGCCGGGCTGCGGGCCGTGCTTCTCGACCGGGCGCCCGCCGTCGGGGGCTTGTGGCGCGAACTGCCGGCTTGGCAGGACATCCAGATCTGCCCCGTCGACTGGACCGTCGGCGATCTGCCCATCGCCGGGCCGATGCAGCCGCAGGTGCTGGCCAACATCGAAACCTGGGTCAGTCGCTTCGGCCTGGCCGAGGACATCCGCAGCGGCTGCGCCGTGCAAAAGGCCCGCCATGCCGGCGGCGCCTGGGAACTGCAGACCTCCCAGGGAACCGTGCACGCCCGCCATCTCGTGGCGGCCACCGGCGCACACAACCGGCCGTGGGTGCCGACGGTGCAGCGCAACGACGGCACCGTGGCGCAACAGCATTCCAGCGCCTTGCGCGACCCCACCGAACTGGCCGGGGCCCGGGTGCTGGTGGTGGGCGGCGGCGCGTCGGCGCTGGACCTGCTGGACCAGTGCTTGCTGAACGGCGCTTCGCACATCGTCTGGGCGCACCGCGGGCTGCACTGGTTCACCCCCACCACCAAGCCCAAGGCGGTGGCCGGCAGCGTGCGCCCGGTGGCACGGCTTCAAGCCGAAGGGGTTTCGGTCGAGCGCCAGAACGACCTGGTGCGTGCAGACCTCGCATCGCGCTACCGCAAGTTCGGTCTGGATGCGTTGCTGCCCGATCACCCGCTGGACTTGCGCAGCGACCAGATCTTCCCCGGCCGCGCCCGCATGCTGGCGGGGCTGGCGCAGATCGAACGCCACCGCGCCGAGGTGACCGCTCTCGAAGGTGGTCTGGCACAGTTGTCCGATGGCAGCGCACACGCCGTCGACAAGGTGCTGTGGGGCACCGGCTACCGCACGGACCTCAGCTATTTCGAGAACCCGCGTCTGGCGGCCGTCACCGGCGTCAATGAACTGGCGTCGCGCTGCGGCTGCGTCATGCGCAGCCTGGACGAGCCCGATCTGTACTTCCCCGGAGTGGGGCTGGAAGGCTACGGCGCCACCTCGTGGAACTTCGCGATCATGGCGCGCAGCGTGATGTCGCACATCTGCGGCACGGCGCAATTGGACCTGCAGCCCTTGCCACACCGGCTCAACCACCTGGAGATGGTGCGCCACCTGGCGCGGCTCGACCCGGCCAGTTTCGGCGGCATCGACGCCGATGCCTACTGCCGCGAGGTGGGCCTGGGAACGCCGGACGACCAGCCGTATCCGATGCCCTGAGCCACCGATGCGCCCGCATCCGAAACTTTGGTGCGAGATCGGTTCAGCCTTCACCGCATCGACTGTCGGCTGGCGCCCCACCGGAGGGTGAAGGGGCGTTCTAGTTCGCTGGCTACTGCGCCGCCGCCGGCGGCCAGGCGGCCCGGAACACCTCGAGGCGGTCGAGCAGGCGGTCTTTGCTGCGGCGGGGCAACCATGCCACC
>JBBRVT010000445.1:0-3839 GCA_038246615.1 Burkholderiales bacterium | reverse complement strand
GATCTCGGCCGCGCCATGCAACCGGGCTGCAGCCACCGACAAGGCGCCGATCGGCCCGCAGCCCGACACCAGCACCCGCTTGCCCAACAGCGGCCCGGCACGGCCCACGCCGTGCAGCGCCACCGAGAACGGCTCGGCCAGCGCCGCCAGGTCCAGCGGCACGCCGTTGTCCACCAGCTCGCACTGCACCGCGTCGCACACCAGGCGGTTGCGGAAGGCGCCTTCGACATGCGGGTCGCGCATCGCGCTGCCGTAGAAGCGCATCTCCAGGCACTGGTTGGGCAGGCCCTCCAGGCAATAGGTGCAGGCGCCGCAGGGGCGGCTGGGGTTGACCGCCACGCGGTCGCCGGTCTTCAAGCGGGTGACATCCGCTGCCACCGCCGCCACCGTGCCCGCCACCTCGTGGCCCAGCACCATCGGCCGCAGGATGCGCACCGTGCCGAAGCCGCCGTGGTGGAAGTAGTGCAGGTCGCTGCCGCAGATGCCGCCGAAGCCCACGTCCACCAGCACCTGGCCGGGGCCCGGTTCACCGGTATCCTGCTCGTCCACACGCAGGTCGTCGGGGGCGTGGATCACCAGGCACATGCAGCGGTAGCGCATCGGTCGTCTCCCCTTTCGGATGGGTCGTTTGGTGGGATGGTATGGTGGTTTGAGCGACCGCCAAACAGCACCGAGACACCGCATGAACCTGTTCGACCTGGCCGGCCGCACTGCCCTGATCACCGGCGCCAGCAAGGGCATCGGCTTCGCGCTGGCCCAGGCGCTGGGCGCGGCAGGCGCGCGGGTGGTACTGAACGCCCGCAGCGCAGATGCGCTGCAAGCGGCCGTGCAATCGCTGCGCACCCAGGGCATCTCCGCCGATGCAGCCGCCTTCGACGTGACGGATGCCGATGCGGTGGACGCCGGCGTGGCCGCCATCGAAGCCGGCATCGGCGCCATCGACATCCTGGTGAACAACGCCGGCATGCAGCACCGCGGCACGTTCGCCGAATTTCCGACCGACGCCTGGCACAGGATCACCACCACCAACATCGACAGCGTGTTCTTCGTGGGCCGGGCGGTGGCGCAACGCATGATCCCGCGCCGGGCCGGCAAGATCATCAACATCTGCTCGGTGCAGAGCGAGCTGGGCCGCCCCGGCATCGCGCCTTACGCCGCCACCAAGGGCGCGGTGAAGATGCTGACCAAGGGCATGGCCATCGACCTGGGCGGCCACGGCATCCAGGTCAACGGCCTGGGGCCGGGCTACTTCAAGACCGAGCTGACGCAAGCCCTGGTGGCCGACGCCGACTTCAGCGCCTGGCTGGCCAAGCGCACGCCTGCCGGGCGCTGGGGCGATGTGGCCGAACTGGGCGGCGCCGTCGTCTTCCTGGCCAGCGCGGCCAGCAGCTTCGTCAACGGGCATATCCTGTATGTGGATGGGGGCATCACGGCCAGTTTGTAGCAGGCAGCACTGGGTGCGTGGCTCCACTTCGGCCGGCACAACCGATACAGAAATCTGTAGTACTGATCGATGAAAACCACGCTGAACCTCGACGACCAGCTTCTCGCTGACGCCAAAGCACTGGCTGCGCAACAGCGCACCAGCCTGACGCGCTTGATCGAAGAAGGTCTGCGATGGCGTCTGCGCGCACAGGCTGCCTCGGCAACGCAGGCACGGGTGCGGGTGCCAGTGTTCAAGGGGCATGGCGGCCTGGTCGCGGGTGTCGATCCACTCAGCAACAAGGCCATGCTGCAGGCAGCGGGCGATGACGCCTGATGTCAACGTGCTGGTTGCGGCGCACCGCAGTGACCATCCTCACCATGCCGTGGCGCGTGCCTGGCTTGACAGTGCGCTCCTGGCGGCAAGCGGCGGCCCCGCCATCACGCTGAAGCCGATGGTGCTGGCCGGCGTTCTGCGGCTGGTCACCAACCCGAAGATCTTTCAAAAGACCACACCCACTGACCACGCCGTTGCGTTTGTAGACGCGCTGCTGGCATCACCCGGTGTGCATCTGGCCTCACTCGGCGCCGAATGGCCCAGATTGAGGCAACTCTGTCTCGACAAGCAACTGGCCGGCAACGCCCTGCCCGATGCCTGGCTCGCAGCCGCAGTGGCCCGGATGGGGGAACACCTGGTCAGCTTTGATCGGGATTTCAGAAAGCTGCTGACGCGCAGCCAGTTCACGCTGCTCAGCCCGGCGTAGCGCCAAGGTGCTGCAGGTGGACGATGCGCTGCGGCAGTTGCAGGCACTGCTGGGCTGAGCAGAAGCCCGCGCCGCTGAGCCCGCACGCGACCACCACATGGTTGCCCAGAACACGCAGCGGCGCGGCCAGCAGCGCGGTGGCCAGGCCAGGCCAGCGCAGCATGGCCGCCCCAGGCATCGACATCGGCATCACCTCCACGATGCAAGACCCCACTACAGCACCAGCAGCGCGCGGAAGTCGTTCACGTTGGTGAAGGTGGGCCCCGGCACCACCAGATCGCCCAGCGCGTGGAAAAAGCTGTAGGCATCGTTGCGGTCCAGGAAGTCGGCCGGCTTCAGGCCCAGCGCGGCGGCACGCGCCAGGGTGTCGGGCGCCAGCACCGCACCGGCGTTGTCCTCGCTGCCGTCGATGCCGTCGGTATCGGCTGACAGGCCCCAGACCCCGGCCTGGCCCTGCAGCGCGATCGCGCAGCCCAGCAAGAATTCGCTGGCCCGGCCGCCGCGACCACTGTCCTGCCCGGGTCGGCTGCGCACCGTCACCGTGGTCTCGCCGCCCGACAGGATCACGCAGGGCCGCGCAAATGGTGCGCAAGGCGGCTGGCCATGCCGCGCCACCGCCCGCGCCACCGCCCGCGCCAGTGCCGCATGCACCTTGCCCACCTCGCGGCTCTCGCCCTCGATCGCGTCGCTGAGGATGTACGCGGCCAGGCCGTGCTGCCGGGCCAGCGCGGCTGCGGCCTCCAGGCTGGCCTGGGGCGTGGCGATCATGCGCACGCTGTGGCCATTGAAGATGGCATCGCCCGGCTTGGGCGTCTCGTAGGCGCCGCTCTCCAGCCCGGCACGCGCCGCGGCCGGGATGTCGATGCCATGGCGCGCCAGGACGGCCAGCGCATCGGCGCAGGTGCTGGCGTCGGGCACCGTGGGCCCGCTGGCGATCACCTGCGGGTCGTCGCCCGGCACGTCGCTGATCAGCAGCGTCACCAGCCGCGCCGGCGCGCACAGCGCGGCCAGCCGGCCGCCCTTGATCGCCGACAGGTGCTTGCGCACGGTGTTCATCTCGTCGATGGCCGCGCCGCTCTTCAGCAAGGCGCTGTGGATGGCCTGCTTGGCCGCAAAGTCGAGCCCCGGCGCAGGCAGGCTCAGCAGGGCCGAGCCACCGCCGGAGACCAGGCACAGCACCAGGTCGTCGGCCGTCAGCCCGCGGGTGAGATCGACGATGCGCTGCGCCGCCTGGCGGCCGGCCTCGTCGGGCACCGGGTGGCGCGCTTCGACCACCTCGATGCGGCCCGGCCTGGCCTTGTAAGCCGGCGGCACATGGCCGTAGCGGGTGACCACCAGGCCGCTGATCGGTGCATCTGCCGGCCACAGCGCGTCGACCGCTGCGGCCATCGCGCCACCGGCCTTGCCGGCGCCCAGCACCAGGGTGCGGCCCTTGCCACGGTCCGGCGGAGGCGGCAGGTGCGCGGCCATCACATCGGCCGGCAGGGCGCGCGCCACGGCGCAGGCATACAGGGCCCGCAACAGGCCCAGCGGGTCGGGGTGGTTGGCATCGGCGCGCATGGCAAGATTATCCGGGCCACCCCGCATCCTTCCTGCTTCCTGCCCGTTGCTTCCTGCCCGTTGCTGCCTGCCGCTTGCAGACACACCACCGAT